>JAUXEM010000052.1 GCA_030620515.1 Salinivirgaceae bacterium | reverse complement strand
CAGCAATTCCGAAAATAGTTTTTTTTAGCTCGATTGAAATTTGTTTTATTTTTAAGACATAACAATCCACTCCATACGAATATAGAAAATTAGAATTTAGCAAAAAAGTTATGTCATATTATTATACAGTTTAACTTCATTTTTCCGAATGTTAATGAGCGGAATTTCTCTAATACGATACTGTATCAGTATCTTAATTGCTTTGTATTATTTATTTCATCAATAGTCACACCTCCTTTAGCATAGAAGATATCGTATCTTCATACAACGATTTTATGGTTCTTCCAGACTCTGTAATGCCAGCCTTTGTACTATTCAACTTCTCTGTTAATTGATTTATCAGATGAGCAATTTGTAATAGTTGATAATAGTTTTGCATTGCAAATAAACTTGTGTGTGAAAATTTATGCTGTAAATTATAACCATCATTCTTTTGAGAATTAAACCCTTCATTTTCAATTTTCCATCGCAACCTACCATAATAACTGACATCATCAACACACTTTTTAGTTATCAGAATATCAGTAACATGAACAAAGCGTTCTTCAATAGTATCGTTATTCGAATATAACTTTGTGACTTCAATCCAGTTCAATTCATATTCTTTGTATGGGATTTTATTTAAGAACATACTCTTTTGACAAAGCCAACCTTTCTTATCCTTGAAGAGAGTCCTTTCTACTTGGTTTTGCTTTTTATTTAAAGGCAGTAGTATATTAACCTCCTCCCATACTGTTTTAAGAGTACCATCTTTAAATGTAAGTATATAGTTCCATTTATTGGATTTGCAAATTTCAAAAACAGTTTGATTGGGATAGAGCGAGTCTGCAGCTATAATAATAGGTAAGCGAGGATACATTTTCTTAATTTTATCCGATAATCGAGAAAATGCTTTCAGCTCACAGTCCTGTTTAGCATCTATATCATCTGAGTTTTGTAGCCACTCAGTTGCTATGGAAATACTGAATCCATTCCCACACAGTATTTTTGCTTCAAGAACATACACTTGCCATGATTTCTTACCCGTCTTACTTGTTTTGTAAGGACAACCTGGGAAAGGTTCGTAACTGAAGCTGTAAACACCAGTACCATCAACTGCCACGATATAACTATTATTGAAGCGATACTTACTCAGAACCTTCTTCTCTATTAATAGTTGTACTAACAGTCGCTTTAACTTTTCAAGCTCCTCTGGTGGTAATTCTTTTAGGAAAATATTGACCGTATCCATAATTGGAAGACGTAAGCCAAATAGTGTGATGTAGTTATTTTCAAACTGACTAGATATCCCATTATCAGCATTATTCCTTGAACCTTTTTTAAAGATAAAGATGTGCAATCCTGCCATAATTATCTCAGCTACATCATAAGTCTTTTTCTTTCTGTGGTCTGGAATTTTGTTGATTAAATCATTAAAATCTGGATAATGCAGCTTAAGAATTAGTAATACGCTGATTATGAATTTCTTACCATTGTAAGTCGCTAAGCGTTGTCTGCATTTCTGGTTCTTCTTGCCCCTCTAAAGAAAAATGTAAAACAAGAGATATTTACCCTTGAAATATTTGCTTATTAAACTAAAAACCAGCAACTTAGATAAAAACAAAGGCGAGCAACTCTTAATATCAACTCGCCTTTAAACTTTAATTTAAAACATATTAATTATAAGACTGAAACTAATCGGCTTTACCGATTTTTTGCTTTATTCAATGTATTATATTGATACTCAGAATATTGCAATCTAAACTCATTAATCAATAACACATGCAAAATAGCAAGAAAATTACATTTTTCAAATACTCGTAATCAACTATATATCAGAGGATACTATTTGTGTTATTATTTTTCGGAATTGCTGAATATTATAGTGTCGTATTTATTTAAATCAACTTTCATGTTTTTTATGCAAAAATATAAAGCTTTTCCAATATCAATATAATTATATTTGCTTTTGAATCCCACCTTTGTGGGTTTAATTATCCACTATTTACTGCAAAAAATATTTTGCAAAAGAAATGCTTAAGCAGTTTACAGTGAAATAATTCATTTAAAACTAATTTATGATTATAAATAACAAGCAATACCAATCTATTTGGTACGATGATATAGAAAAAAAGGTGCTAATAATTGATCAACGCTTGTTACCTTTTGAGTTTAAAGTAATTGAATTAAAGACTCTTGATGATGCACATTGGGCAATAACAGACATGGTGGTGCGTGGTGCTCCATTAATAGGAATTACTGCTGCTTATGGCTTGTATTTAGGGGCTAAAAACAATAATTACAGCCAAAAGGATTTATTATTAGCGGCTAACTTTCTTAAGTCTGCCAGACCAACCGCAGTTAATCTGGAAACCATTATAAACAATATGATGGAACAATTATTACAAAAATCTTCTGATGAATTAGAAAACTCAGCGTTTAGTCTTGCCAAAGATGTGGAAAAGTTTGAAGTGGACAATTGTAGCAAAATTGGAGATTTTGGGTTACCACTAATTGAGAATGTTTATAAGACAAAAAATAGAACAGTAAATATTCTAACCCATTGTAATGCCGGCTGGCTAGCCTGTGGCGATTGGGGAACAGCTACTTCGCCCATCTATAAAGCACATCAGAAAGGTATTTCGGTTCATGTATGGGTTGATGAAACCCGTCCGCGAAATCAAGGTGCTAGATTAACCGCTTGGGAGCTGGAACAAGCTGGAGTGCCATATACTGTTATTCCAGATAATACAGGTGGCCATTTAATGCAGCATGGTAAAGTTGATTTGGCTATTGTAGGTAGCGACCGTACTACACGCAATGGCGATGTAGCCAATAAAATTGGGACCTATTTAAAAGCTTTAGCTGCTCACGATAATAAAATACCCTTTTATGTGGCCTTACCTTCAACAACTATAGATTTTGCAATGGTAGATGGTGTTAAAAACATACCTATTGAAGAGCGGAGTGGTAATGAAGTAAGAGAAATGGAATGCAAGGTTGGACACGAAATTAAAAGTGCTAAATTAATGCCAGAAACAACCCCTGTGGCAAACTATGCATTTGATGTGACACCAGCACGATTAGTTAGCGGTTTAATAACGGAAAGAGGTATTTGCAAAGCTACTGAAAAGGATATTTTGAACTTATTCCCAGAGAAGAAATGATAATAGATGAAGGATATGTTAAATATGAATGTTCTTGGGAAAAAGAACCTTTTTCAGAGAAAGGAAGATCTTTAATAGAATTAAATAAAGTTAGAAGCAAGCTTTTATCCTTAAATATGATTGGTATAATTCCTGATGGTCCAGGATTTGGAAATATTTCTGTTCGTAATTCAGCATCAGATTTTATAATATCGGCAACCAATACAGGTCACTTAAAAGAATTGACATTTAATGAATTATCTCTTGTAAATAAGGTAGATGTTGCAAATAACAAAGTGTGGTGTAAAGGAGTTTCACAAGCTAGCTCAGAAAGCATGACCCATGCCACTATTTATAATCGCTTAAAAGAAGTCAACGCAGTTATTCACATTCATCACAAAAAGATGTGGAAACAATTAATTAATATTCATTCAACCACATCTGCTGAAATAGCCTATGGAACACCAGAAATGGCAATAGCTGTAGGAAATTCATCAGAAAAACTGCCTGATAATCAGTTACTTATTTTAGGTGGGCACGAGGATGGTATTATAAGCTTTGGAGCGACCTTAACATCAGCTTTTAATAGAATTGAACAAGCCTTGAAATTATTGTAGAAAAAAAGGATGTTTTATTTGGCTATTTATGAACAATTGCGTAAAATTGCATTCCCAAATCGGGACAGTTATCAAACAGATAACTTGTAGGGCCTATAGCTCAGTTGGTTAGTAGCACTTGACTCATAATCAAGGGGTCCCTGGTTCGAGCCCAGGTGGGCCCACCCTACTAAAAAGCCACTTACGTTAATTCGCAAGTGGCTTTTTTATTGTAAAAAAATGGTTCTATTTAAATTTTATCTGCAGGTTGGCAATTTCTTTAGGATTATAAGGAACTAAAGTAGCGATGTTATCAACAAATGGTTGGTATTCGCTTCCCGGTAAAGTACCGCCACTAACAAATCCAGTGCTATTAAAAAAACCAGGAGCTTCTGTTTCTTGCAATAAAACTGAAAGCTGAGTTGCATCAGGTTCAACACCATACGTATCCTTAAACCATCGATTAATTTGCATTGTAAACACATTCTTAATGGAATAATTTTCCAAAATAATTTTTCTTGAATCAGAATCGACAAAACTCCATGGTAGTCCAACCTCTGCAACACCAATATCGTTACTTTCGCTCCCCGAGGCAACAAAAGCCCAACTTAATCCGGTAGTATCATCTAAAAACAACCAACCATTTGGGTGGTTTGAGTTACCATATACATCAATTTCATCACCATTTTTTCCAACAAACATTTTTAAATTATCTATTGCAAATCGATCAAAATTATTGTCATGGCCCCAATTGGCTATAGATACAATCATTGATGCTTCATATCCGTATTCCCCAGTCTCTGAGTAATCAATTCTAAGAATCGTATTGGGTGCATTGCTATTGTTAGCGCGATCTAAATTATAAGGTTTTAAAATAGCAATTCCTTCCACAGGGCTATCGTTCCATAAAACCTGCATAGCCATTCCTTTATCAGAATTGCTTTCTGATTCAAGATCAGACACAGTTACCATATGATCGTATGATTTACTTTCAAAAGTTGCATCATCAATAACCACAAGATGCTTATTTCGGTCATCATCATCACCCAAAAAAGTTATATCCATAGGTTTGTCCAAGCCATAAGTGGCAATACCTATCATTATCTCTTCAATAAATTCAGCACCCAATTCACCCAGTGCAATAAAATTTCTTAAATGTTCGTAAATGTCTTCGCCAGAGAAGTCATCGTCAGTGGCGCTTTTCGTTGTCTCAACATTGCTTAACGAGGAAGGAATATCAACGGTAAAACTTTCAGGCAGACCACTATTTGTTTTTTTCTCTAATCCATCGTCTTCAGTACACTGACTAAAAAGAAAAACAATACTTAACAATAAAGCAACAATTTTAAATCTTTTCATAATTGAATTATTTTAAGAATATTAATTATTTTTTTTAATAATAATACGAAAGAGAGAGCATTTTGTTTGTAAAAAGCTTGCTTGTTCTTTTTATACACTTATCACAATTACTATAGTATTACGTTAATAGTAGTACCACTTCAGGCCAAGGTGATTTGTCAGAATTTTTAGCATGTATGCTTATATAGGGTTTGCTGAGAAAGTCCATAATGTACCATATACAATGCCGCAAGGTAAAGCGGTATAGATATACTGCGAGCCGCAGCAATGTAGTTATATGGTATATTATGGGCTAACAAATATTAATAGAGTGACAAATGCAAGGTTTTTAGATAGTAGCCAAAATAAAACTTGCATTTGTCATTTAATATCAAGCATTATGTACTTGTATTTTAGCTTATTATGTGTTTTTTAGCAAGCCCTATCTAACTATATTCCTATTCTATACGAAAGCTTTATTAAAAAAGTATCGTGTGGTTTAAAATCGAACATACTATTAACATTGTCTGAGAAGTCACTATTATGTTGTACATCATAATCTTCCCTGTTCTGCGACCAAACAAAGAATAATACTGAACCAGGCCTGTATTCCCATCGCAATACCATATTTGACAAAAACACCTTTGTATTGAAGTCTGGGTTTACGAAAGTATAGTCTGCTATTCCATCTTGGTTTTCATCAATGCTATATTCTTCAAAATCACTGTCTCTACTTATTTGATTTTCGTTGTAGATATTGAACCTTTCGTTGTAAACGTTACTTGTGGGGCTTGATGCATATTTAAATTCCTTATCATTATAAGTGCCTGTAGCAAAGAAAGGTTGTCCCCAGTATTCAATGGATAAATCGGGTGTTAAATTGCAATTAATTCTAAGCGACGCGCTAATTATATCTTGGCGTATTGTACCCATTATATATCGCTTATTTTCAAGATAATCAACTTCAGTTACATATTGTTGCTGATTATAGGTAGGGTTATATCTGCCTGAAAGCTCTAGTTCCAAAAATTTCATTGGCTTTATAGTTACTCCCATTCGTAGCCATTTTCTATATGCTGACCCTTCAAACCCTTCTGAATAAAAGATATTTCCTTCAACTCGGACCATTTTTCTAGAATCGGAACCAGCCCATATCCATCCATTCATTTGTTGAGGTATTTTATATGAGGGTCCTCCTCTTAAATGTGATGTTGATGTGGAATTTGAATGATAGTTAGTTCCTATGCCAATATTATAGTTGTTTTTAAGAGTAAAATGACCTTTAAAACTAGTTCCCATACCCAAAAAGTCACCAGCAAAATTAAATCCCGACCATTGATCAATATTGAAATTTGCTTCTTTAAAAATGGAGAATGGTTTGTTTATATTATACCCAGCCCAAATTACCTCAACTATATCATCAACATGGCGAACATAGCCAACATCGTTAAGCTCTAGTTCGGGCGATTTAAGATAAACAGCAGCCACAAAACTCAATCGTCCACCGCCTTCTTTCCCAAAGTAAAAATTACCACCATAGCCATTCAGGCTAGTTCTATTGGTATCGTAATTTATATGATTTGCATCTGGTCGTTGAAAAAGGTGGGTAGATGATTCCTGGGTATTTGTAATTGCTTCAGGTGTACCATTAACGTGGCTAAAGTTTGTTTTTGCAGATACAAACCAAGTTTTCTCTTTAAAATACTGAGTAAAAGATAAACCCCCTGTATATGCATTAGCCCTCAAGAATTCCAGATGTTCTTCGTCTATTAATCTATTTGTGGAAGTAAACATACCTCCTATTAAAGTATTCCCTTTGTCAATGTCTTGTTCTAAGCTAACTACAGTATAATTGGTCATTGGTTCAACGGTTTTTTTTCTTGTACTACCATCAGAGCCCTGAATCTTTGCCGATTCTTTAGCTGTAATACTTTCTAAAACACCTATGCTAAGACCTTCTTTGGTACGACCTGTAATTTTAGCCGCACCTAGTATTCTTGTAAAGTTTGGCACTTTTGCATATTCAGTATTCAAATCATTTTCTTCCAAATCTTCTGGGTAATAATTTGGGCTTCTTCCTATTCTTCTACTATAGAACAGATTCTCTGAACCTAAATCACCATTGCCAAACATTAAAGGGAAATCAATAATACTACTACCCTCAACAAAAAATGGTCTTTGTTCTCTAAAGAACAACTCAAATCCCGAAAGATTTACTGTAGAAGGGTCAGCCTCTACTTGCCCAAAATCGGGATTTATAGTAAAGTCAAGGGTTAGGTTATTTGTTAATCCTATTTTACCATCAAGCCCCATATTGCCGTTTAAATCGCTTCCATCTAAAAAAGGATTATCTTCATCTTTTTTATAGGAATCAATACTACCAACAACGTAGGGATATAAATCGAATACTTTTTTGGGTGTAATATCAACTATTCCTTCCATTTCACCAAAATGATGTACCCAGCCTGGTGCATCACGTTCTTTTCGTGCCCATAACGATATTTCTTCGTCTCTTTGTATGTATCTTCCTAGTTGAAGACCCCAAGTTTGTACATTTCTATTAACAAAACGTAATTGCGAAAAAGGTATCTTCATTTCAACCACCCAAGCATCTTGTGTAATACCTGTTTTTGCCCACCATATTGCATTCCACGAAAAATCCTTACTCTCACCATTACCTGAAAGAAACATATCGCTTTTTGAGCCGGCGGCACTCACTTTAAATTCATAAGAGGTTTGCAAATCATGATAACTATCAAATTGAATACCTAACCAGTCACCATCTATATTGTCGCGACGGGTAAGTCGTTTAACAATTTTATCAGGCTCAGAATCATATGCTTTTATGGCTACATATATAAAGTTGGCATCGTAAATAATGGCAAACTCTGTTTTTCTTGAAGCTTTTTTATCATCGTAAGGATAATACATTGAGAAATTTCCGGACCAATTGGCTTTAGACCAAGCCTCGTCGTTTAAATTACCATCAATTATAATTGTAGCATTTGTTTTATGAGTAATATAGCTACGCTTATTAGCAATAGTAAAAACAGGCAGACATAGCAACACAATAATGAATATTCGATTCATGATTTTAAGGATTCAAAATTTTATTGTTGTTACAACTAACAATGGCTCGATAAATTTTTTTATATATTGATAATCAGGCTAGTATGCAATAATTTAATTTCTATCTAAAAATATTGTTTTCAGATAATTACATCCTTATTTAGTACCTGTCTGCCGCCAAGGCAGGTCCAACGATATATTAAAATAATAGACGCAAAAAAAAACTCTCCGTTACAGATGTTCGATAAAATATTTAATATAAAGAACAGGTTAAGTTACGAAAAGGGATTGATGTAATTAAGGAAAGTACAATAAACAGCTTTAAAAACTCAATACTTCTTTCAGTTTTTTATATCCATTAAGGCTAACATTTGCTTTTTGTCCGTTGCTTAAAATAGCTATGTAACTTGATTTTCCGTAAGGTTCTAGCCTTTTTACTTGGTCTATGCGAACAATATAAGAACGGTGTACGCGGACAAATTGCTGAGCATCGAGGTGCGCCTCATAGTATTTCATGGTTTTTTCTTTAAGGAATTTACCATCAGAAGTATGTAGCATAACATAATCGTCTTTCGCCTCTATAAATAGCAGATTCTCAACCGGAATTACATGTATTTGGCCAAGCTTTTTTGCTACAATTCTAAATATTGTATCTGGCTTCTCGTCAATTTGCGCCATTACCTGCTTAACCTTTTCGGGTTCTTGTTTCTGTTCGGAAATTTTTGCTTTGGCTTTATCTAATGCTTGCTTAAACCTGTCTTTTGCAAAGGGCTTTAACAAATAATCAACCGCATTCATTTCAAAAGCTTTAATGGCAAATTGATCATAGGCTGTTGTAAATATAATTTCAGGAGGATTTTCAATTAATTCAAGCATCTCAAATCCTGTTATTTTTGGCATTTGCACATCTAGAAATATCAAATCGGGGTTTAGTTCTTTTATGCCTTTAATTCCATCAAAACCATTAGAGAATTCTCCACAAAATTTAATGTCAGTATGCTCTTTCAAAAAGCTTTTAATTATCGCTCTTGCTGGAGCTTCGTCTTCAATTATAATTACCTTCATGGTTCTAATTTTAACTATTAATGCATTCCACAAATTATGTTGTTGCTTTTACTTTAAACACTGTTTTATGTGGTATTATTAATGATACTTCAAAATAAGTATCGTGTTTTTTATGGCTAAACAAATCGTTAAGCTGATATATTATTTTCATTCGTTCTTGAATATTTTTTAATCCTGTTCCCGTTCCCTTACGAGTTATAGCTTCTGGATCAAAACCATTTATAACAGTAATTTTTATGTTCCCATTTTCCAAGCAAAAACATTTTATCAAAACTTCAACTGGTATAGTGCTTTCATAAAGCCCGTGCTTAATTGCATTTTCTATTATTGGCTGCAGAATTAAAAAAGGAACACTAATTTTTTCACAATTGGGTTCCACCTCCTTTACAAAAATAAGCTTGTCTCCAAAACGCTCTTTCTCAACAGCTATATACGCCTCCACATTTTCAATCTCTTGCTTCAGCGGAATAAGCTTTGTGGGGTCATGAGCTAAAGAGTATCGTAAAAACCCAGATAGTTTAATTATCATTTGATGTGCTTTCTCGGGATTTGTAATTGTTAAGGAACCTATTGAATTCAAGCTATTGAATAAAAAATGTGGGTTAATTTGAGATTTCAGCGCAGTAAGTTCAGCTTCACTTATCTTTTCTCGTAAGCGAGATTCTTGTACTATATGTTCTTTTAAATTAGATTCATAAATAAGCAAGTAGCACACTAACATTATAGCCATATAATAGAATATTCCTACATAGGCTCTCCATGGAATACTACTATCAATAAAATTCATATAAATTTCGCTATTTGTAAAAATAGTTTTCGATATAAAAATTCCAATACTAAGCCAAAAAGCAATGGTTAATGCCATAATACTTAAATGGTTAATGGTTAAATTACCAAGAGAGTTTTTTTCAATATCGTTATATAAAACCGGATACCATAGGGCTAAGCCTATACCAGCATATAATAAATTAAAAACAAGCCCATCGGTTAAAGCAATAACAATTGGCAAGTCGTACAAAATGTAAAGAGTGGAAACATGAAAAATAAGAATCACAACCCAAACAGCAGAGTACAAAAATATATTACGTAAGGATCGAGTAAAGGGATGTTTCATTTACAAGTAATTATATATTGTTAATCGCACATTGTGGATTTTATTTTTCGAACAATGCTGCTAATGATCTGTTTTTGCAACTTGATATCTCGCCTGATTGCCGCAAGTTTGTACATTATCTATTCAATAATTTTTAAACAATTTAGGCTAAGCAGAATTCTATAATCAAAAATATGACTGTGGCTAGTTTTTAGAACCAACCAAATCTAAAAGAGAAAGTTCCACCAGGTCCTCCAAATTCCTCATTTGATAATCCATCGAAAGTATTAATGCCAGAGACAAATGAATAATGCCCACCAATACCTATCTTAAAAAAACGAGTAATGTTAAGTTCAACCTCTAATATTGGATTTACAGCAAATATATTATCTGAATAAATATTGTAATTACTCTCTAGTTTTGCGCGTCCCCAACCTGCTTGAACTGAAATAGCAGGGTGAATTGCCTTGCTTGGAAACAATATATAACCTAGCCAAATTCCACCATGTGATATCCCTACATCATTAAAATCTTCAACAAAACCATTTCCGCCAATATCATATTGTAAATATTCTCTATCAATACTGCCACCTTGTAGGTATCCACCAATAATAAGCTGGCGGTTTAAAAGTATTCCCATTGAACCTCCTGTTTGAACAGCATAATCTCCATCAAATGATGAAAACGCCATATTGAATGCCATCTCTCCCGATACTTTTATGCGATTGTCACCAAAGATAGTCTTAAATTCATCGTCCTTTTTTTCTTGTGAAAAAACAATAAGAGAAACTAAGCTGAAAAATAATAAAAGAGTAATTTCCTTCATAATTATAGTTTTTAGTTTTAGCTATGACGCATAAAATATTTAAAAGTTGCTTATAAATCCCTATTAAAAAGATTTTACTTCGCCACCACCAAAAATTGCTGCCCCCTTAATAATTAGCTTTTTAGCGCACTCCTTTTTCTCGTTTTTATATACCTTTCTTTTGTCTGAAAAACCACCAAGAATTGATGCTACTTGAATTTGAACATCCCATTCAGGCTTAACAATAAGAGTGGCTCCGCCAAAAATAGCAGCTATTTCAAGTACAATAACATCATCTTGAATTTCTGCATCGCTTAAATCAATCTCAAGCCCACCAAATATGGCTGTAATATTACCTCCCTTTAAATTTTGAGTAGTAATAATTCTTTTGCCACCTCCAAATATGGCTACTTCATCTATTTTCTCTGAAAAATTATTTGATTTTTGGTTAGGGTTAAAAACAAGCTGCGGTTTAATGTTTTTTGCTTTAAATAGTATGGCTATACCAACAACAATTAGAACAACAGGCCATACTAATTGGCTAGCTGTGAATGGTATATTAACAATGTTGGGCAAAATAAATGCGGTGCCTATTAAAATAAGAATAATACCAGGGAAGCGAGCATGATTTCTAAAAATATTTATAAATCCAATAAAAATTAATAATGCTTGCCAACTTATAATAATATTTCGCCATTCATGTGGGATTATATTTAATCTGTCTAAAAGAAAAACTAATCCAAGTCCAATAAAGAAAACTCCTATTAAAGGTAATCCATCAGCCTTTTTGCAATGTGAGTGTTTTGGATCTTTTGGAAAACCGTCTCCTTTATTATATTCCATAATTATATAGTTTATTCTATTTGTTCTCTATTTCTATCCAAAGGTAGAGTATACAACATACAACAACAAAAAGTAATCGGTAAAAACGCACTATTTATCGGTAAATACAATATGTAATACTAAATTTCAAAAATGTGCTATGTTGTATTTTTTACTCCTCTGCTGGTCGTCAAGGTAGATTTAGAATTTAATGTCTAGAAGCCAGCAATCTATTAAATATTGTACTCTATAATATTTTATAAAAAGATTAGCAACATATGCCGCAAATCTGCAACTTTTTAATAAGCTATTCTATTCTAGAGATATAACCCTACGAATGTTTACTTAAAGTTTTATATAAATAATAGTCTAACTGCTTAATTTTTAATAAATTATTGTAAGAATTGCGAATTTAAGGATGTATTTTAATAATTAGTTTTTTGTAAATACATTCGGAATGTAAAATTTAATTAATTATATTTGCTAACGAAAAATGTGGAAAATTTTGAGCTGATTGCAACCACAGAAAAAAATGCTAAAATGTATTCCATTTCTGTATAACAATCCTCAGCTTTTTCTGTTAATATTTAAAACATTATAAAATTATGGGATATTTATTTACATCAGAATCAGTGTCTGAAGGACATCCTGATAAGGTTTCTGATCAAATTTCAGATGCATTACTTGATAACTTTATAGCTTTTGATCCTGATTCAAAAGTGGCTTGTGAAACATTAGTAACAACCGGACAGGTTGTTTTGGCAGGTGAGGTTCGTTCTAAAACATACGTTGATGTGCAAGAAGTAGCGCGCCGTGTTATTAACCGTATTGGATACACAAAAAGCGAGTACCGTTTCGATGGTGAGTCGTGTGGCGTATTTTCGTCTATACATGAACAATCAGCAGATATTAACCAAGGTGTTGACCGTGCCGAGAAAATGGAACAGGGTGCTGGTGACCAAGGTATGATGTTTGGATACGCTTCGAAAGAAACGGACGATTACATGCCTATTTCATTGGAATTATCGCACCGCTTATTAATGGACATGGCTGATATTCGTCGTGAAGAGAAAGAGATGACTTACTTACGTCCGGACTCTAAAAGCCAGGTGACAATTGAATATGGTGATGATAACAAGCCAAAAAGAGTACACACTATTGTAGTTTCAACACAGCACGATGATTTTGATGCCGACGAGCCAATGTTAGCAAAAATTAAAGATGACGTTCGTACTATTTTAATTCCTCGTACCATAGCTCAATTACCCGAACGCGTACAGGCATTATTCGACAATAAATTTATTCTGCATGTAAACCCAACTGGTAAATTTGTTATTGGTGGTCCTCATGGCGATACTGGCTTAACAGGTCGTAAAATTATTGTTGATACCTACGGTGGTAAAGGTGCTCACGGTGGTGGCGCTTTCTCTGGTAAAGATCCTTCAAAAGTTGACCGCTCAGCAGCTTATGCTTCTCGTCATATGGCAAAAAACATGGTTGCTTCAGGTTTAGCCGATGAGGTTTTGGTACAATTATCGTATGCTATTGGTGTGGCAAAGCCAGTAGGTGTTTTTGTTGATACTTACGGAACAGCAAAAGTGAACCTTAGCGATGGTGAAATTGCAAATAAAATTGAAGAAGTATTTGACCTACGCCCTGCTGCAATAGAAGAAAGATTGAAGTTAAGAAATCCGATATATGAAGAAACTGCTTCATATGGTCATATGGGTCGCACACCAAAAACCATAACTAAGATTTTTGATTCGCCATATTTTGGTAAAAAAGAGTTTGAAGTAGAATTGTTTACTTGGGAAAAATTAGACTATGTGGATAAAGTGAAAGCAGCCTTTGGTTTGTAAGCTTTACTAAAAATAATTACTTAAGCCATCTCGATAAATCGGGATGGTTTTTTCATGTCTTAAATATTGGTTAATTTGTTAATCTACCTGATGTCAGACAGGTATTTATTGCATTGTGGCAAAACCATTTAATACGCTACCCTGTGAGGGTTTTATATCATAAAATCGAAAGAGTTTAGTTGTTGACTAGTTTGATTTGCTAAATCTTCAAGCGTTATAACTTTTAACAAGGTGTTAAACTGGTGGTCAATTTTTTTAATTGCTCCTACGGAAACTTGTCTCACAACAGTACTCATTTCGGTCGATGCATTTTCTAAATCGCGAGACAACTCTGTTCCTTCAATAACGCTAATTATTTGTTGTAAAGATATTTGACTTGGAGGATATGCCAACTTGTAACCTCCTTGCGCGCCACGTTTAACTTGTAATAAACCACTGGTTTTTAATAGCGATACTATACTCTCCAAATATTTTTCTGAAATATGCTCTTTTTCAACAATCTCTTTTAATTGTATCCATTTGCCAGATCCTTCAATAGCCAGGCGAATTAAGAATTGCAAACCATATATTGTTTTCGAAGACACCTTCATTCGTTTAATTATTAATTAAGTGTTACATTTTCAATCATATCCTTCCCGAAGCAAATTAGGGTACTAAGGGTTAACTTTAGACAGATTTGAATTTTTCTTTTTGTTTTTTTGAAGTTTAAATTTTGAATTTTAATACCTTGTGGGTTTACCCCGTTTATATCTCATGGGCTTGCCTCTTTCATTTTTTTGAGGCTTGCCACAAGGTATTTTTACTATACTGCTAAATCTTTAAACAAATCGGTACTTAAATAACGTTCTCCTGTACTTGGCAAAATAACAACAATTAGTTTTCCTTTGTTTTCTGGTTTTTTAGCTACCTTAATGGCTGCATGAATGGCTGCTCCCGACGATATACCACACAATATACCTTCTTGGAGAATAACCTTTCGTGCTGTAATCATAGCATCTTCATTTGAAACTTTTACAACTTCGTTTATAAGAGATGTATCTAAGTTATCAGGAATAAAACCTGCTCCAATACCCTGAATTTTATGTGGACCTGGCTGCCCACCACTAATTACAGGTGAATCAGTTGGTTCAACAGCATAGGCTTTAAAACTAGGTTTCTTTTGCTTTAACACATCGGCGATTCCGGTAAGTGTGCCACCTGTACCAACACCCGCCACAAGAATATCAGCCTTACCATCGGTGTCGTTCCATATTTCAAGAGCAGTTGTTTTTCTGTGTATATCAGGATTAGCTTTATTCTGAAATTGTTGTGGGATAAAAGCTTTTGGAAAGGTTTCTGCCAATTCTTTTGCTCGTTCAATAGCACCATTCATACCCTTTGCAGCTGGTGTAAGTTCTAATTTTGCCCCAAAGCTAAGTAATAGCTTTCTGCGCTCAATGCTCATACTCTCAGGCATGGTTAATATAAGTTTATACCCTTTTACAGCAGCTACATAGGCAAGAGCAATACCAGTATTTCCGCTGGTCGGCTCAATTATAACAGTATCACTATCAAGTATTCCATGTTTTTCGGCTGCTTCAATCATGGCATAGCCAATACGGTCTTTTACCGAACCACCAGGATTAAAAAACTCTAGTTTAGCTACAATATCTGCATCCAAATTCTCTGAAATTTTTTTCAATCTTACTAAGGGAGTATTTCCTATTAGGTCGGTAATTGAATTTGCAATCTTCATGGTTTTTTTAATTTAGTAATTATTTCATTTTATTCCTATATGTTTAATAGACATTGTAAATATACAGGTTTTTTTATTACTGGCAAATTAAAATCAAAATTCAATACGCCCTTATACAATGACTAATGGCAATTGTAAGCGCTTCTATTCTATACCCTACTTATAGAGTAGGTAATAATTGCTATTTACAGTTTTTTAGTCAAAACCATAAATAATTGAGGCATTAATACTGCCAGCATTGAACTTTGCTTGCAATACTTTGTAATGTTTGCATATTTGCTAATTAAAAAAAAATTATGAAAAAAATTATAGTTGGCTTAATGCTATTATTTACAACTGCTTTTGCAACAAGTAGTTTTGCTCACTGCGAAATACCATGTGGTATTTATGACGATTCGCTAAGGGTTGCTTTAATATATGAGCATATTACAACCATTGAAAAATCGATGGCAATGATTACTAAACTAGAATCTGCCGAAGTAATTGACTATAATCAGTTGGTTCGTTGGGTTATGAATAAAGAAGAGCATGCTCAAAAAATACAAGAAATTATTTCTCAGTATTTTATGCATCAACGAATTAAGCCTGCTCATGATATTGATAAAGAAAAATACGATAAGTATGTTGGATTACTAACCTTGTCGCATCAGATTTCAGTATATGCCATGAAAGCAAAACAGACTACCGATAAAAGCTATATTGCTAAAATGCGTGAAACATTACACCAGTTTGAACATGCTTATTTTGGTGGAGAACACAAGCACTAGAATATAAAAATAATAGATCGTTAGATTTTAGACATTAGATGCTAGACAAAAATATAATTACTTGAATATAATACCTTTAGGCAAATATTCGGTAATTTTATTCTCAGTTGATTGTCAACGTATTATATAAACATGACGTACTATTGTAAAAAGAAGGTTTCCGAAAAATTAGTTTTTAGTCATTGCTAACCCGCCCTGTCTGCCGACTAGGCAGGCTGACTTATTAGGGCAGGTGAAATGAAGCAATCTTTCTATTCTTAATATCAACAGATTGCTTCGTCATTCCTCCTCGCAAAGACTCTGTAGTCGGACTTTTCGGACACCTTTAGGTTTTTATTAACTGCATTTTAGCTAATAACAGAACCCGAATTAAAGTCTTTCTCGTTACTAATAAATCCTAGTTCACCATTGTGGTTTTCAGCCATTAGTATCATTCCTTGCGATTCAATTCCTTTAATTTTCCGAGGAGCTAAATTTAACAGAATGCTTACTTTTTTACCAATAATATCTTCCGCTTTATAGCTTTCTGCAATTCCTGATACTACTGTTCGTTTATCAATTCCAGTATCTACTAATAGCTTTAACAGTTTTTTAGTTTTTGGCACTTTCTCTGCTTCCAAAATAGTTCCTGTTCGTATATCGAGCTTAGTAAAATCATCAAAGGTCATTTCAGCTTTTGCTGGAGTAGCAACGCTATTTTTAGCTTCATTAAGCTTTTTAGACTCTAATAGCTTATTCATCTGAGCTTCAATTTCAGCATCTTCAATTTTATCGAATAGCAAAAATGGTTTAGCAACTACATGTCCGGCAGGCAACAAATCAGTTGCACCCAACTGTTCCCAATTAAACTTATCTATATTTAGAATCGTCCTTATTTTTTCAGTTGTAAAAGGCAAGAATGGTTCAAAAGCAATACTTAGGTTTGCAGTAATTTGCAAACTAATATTCATAATTGTTTCTACCCTTACTGTGTCAATTTTCACCACTTTCCATGGTTCTGTATCGGCTAAATATTTATTACCTAAACGAGCTAACGCCATAGCCTCTTTCAATGCTTCACGGAATCGGAATGTTTCTAACGATTTTTCAATCTTTCCTTTTATAGATTCTAATTCGGTAATCGTTTCCTTATCGTAATTACTTAATTCGCCAAGAGCCGGCACTTTACCATCGTAATATTTTTGGGTTAATACTGCCGAGCGGTTTACAAAATTACCAAATATGGCAACCAGTTCATTGTTATTGCGAGCTTGAAAATCTTTCCACGTAAAGTCGTTGTCTTTCGACTCGGGCATATTTGCTGCTAAAACATACCTAAGTACATCTTGCTTTTCTGGAAAATCTACCAAATATTCATGTAACCAAACTGCCCAATTCTTAGACGTTGATATTTTATCGTTTTCAAGATTTAAGAATTCATTACCAGGTACATTATCTGGTAAAATATAATCGCCATGAGCCTTTAACATACTTGGAAAAATAATACAATGAAATACAATATTATCTTTTCCAATAAAATGAACCAACTTCGATTCCTTATCTTGCCAATACGGTTTCCAGTCTTTCCCTTTAGCCGCTGCCCATTCAATGGTATTTGAAATGTAACCAATAGGTGCATCGAACCAAACATAAAGTACTTTGCCATCGGCGCCCTCAACGGGAACAGGAACGCCCCAACTTAAGTCACGACTAACTGCGCGTGGATGTAATCCTGAATCGAGCCAGCTTTTACATTGCCCATAAACATTGGGTTTCCATTCTTTGTGGTCTTCTAAAATCCATTGTTTTAAAAATTCCTCGTCTTTATCTAAAGGCAAATACCAGTGCTTTGTTTCTTTCTTTACTGGTTTGCTTCCACTTAAAGTAGATTTTGGATTTATCAAGTCTAATGGACTTAACGATGTTCCACACTTTTCGCATTGGTCGCCATAGGCTTCTTCATTATTACAATGTGGGCATGTTCCCATAATGTAACGGTCAGCTAAAAATTGCTTTGCCTCTTCGTCGTAATACTGTTCCGAGGTTTTCTCAATAAATTTACCCTCTGCATGTAGCTTCTTAAAGAATTCAGAAGCTGTTTTATGATGGGTTTCAGATGTTGTGCGCGAATAAACATCAAATGATATTCCAAATTCACCAAACGATTTTTTTATAATTCCATGATACTTATCCACTACATCTTGCGGAGTAATACCCTCGTTACGAGCTTTAATTGTAATTGGAACTCCATGTTCGTCAGAACCTCCAATAAATACCACATCTTTACCTTTTCCTCTTAAATATCTAACATAAATATCGGCAGGAATATAGACGCCCGCTAGGTGTCCAATGTGTACTGGACCATTTGCATACGGAAGTGCAGAAGTAACTGTATATCTTTTAAAATCGCTCACTTGAAATTGATTTAATAGTTTGTTCAAATTTTGAGGGGCAAAGATACTAAAACGTTTGATATTATAAGTGATGAATGATACTGGCTTTAAGATTATATTAGTAGGTAAATGTTGCTGGTTACAGGACGCTTGTTACTCGTTAAAAAATTTGAGCCTAGAGCCATTGTGGTAAAAATAGAGTTGCCCCTAATGCGTTAATTAGTGGTTGCAAGAAAACTCAGTCTCTGAAAAAGAAAGCTTAATTTTTAAGGCTTGCGAAGCTGATAAATAGGGAGTTTACTTTTGTAAATGTCCAATTTTGAAGCAAGCGTAACCTACCTAAACGGCAAGGCAGGCGAAAAAAATGGAGTTTTTTTACAAAGACTAATTAAAAACCTAATTTATTTAAGATGAACAATTGTTACATATTGATAGAATTCAGTGTCATTTTTTCTTATTTTTGATACAAATAGCAACCTATGATTACACCTCCCTTTTTAAAGCAGAACGATAAAGTTGCCATTGTTGCTCCAGCTCGTTGGATTGAACAAGATAAATACCAAAGTATAATAAGTATACTTGAAAATAATGGCTTTAAGGTTGTTCGCGGGAAAACAACTTTACTGGAACACGGGCCCTTTGCCGGAACAGATGCAGAACGCCTTTCCGATTTGCAACAAATGTTGGATAATACAGAAATAAAAGCTGTTTTTTGTTTGAGAGGAGGATATGGAACCATTCGAATAATTGACAAGCTTGATTTTACAATTTTTAAAAAGTATCGGAAATGGATTATTGGTTTTAGCGATATAACGATTCTGCATAACATTATTAATAATATTGGTATTGAAAGCATACACGGACAAATGCCACTAAATTTTGCTAACCGAACCAATAATATCGGTTTTGATAAACTAATAAACACCCTTAAAGGTGAAGGGTTAAGTTATGAACTAAACAACAATTTGTTAAATAGAGATGGAAATGCTAGGGCTGAAATAATTGGAGGGAATGTAGCTATTCTTTGCAGCTTAATTGGAACACCATATGATATTAATACTGAGGGTAAAATTCTTTTTATTGAAGAAGTTGGAGAATACTTATATCGCTTCGACCGATTAATGCATCATTTGAAAATGAGTGGTAAATTAGCTAAGTTAGCAGGGCTTATAGTTGGTGGTTTAAGCGATATGCAGGATAACGATCCTAGCTTTGGACAAACAGCAGAAGAGATCGTTGCAAATGCAGTAGAAGAATATTCTTATCCAGTTTGTTTTAATTTTCAGGCAGGGCATATTAAAGAAAACTATCCTTTGGTTTTGGGAAGAAAAATCACACTTGAGATTGATAATGGCACTACCACAATTAGCTTTGAATAAATACTTTTATATTCATAATTTATCTATAGTTGATTACTGTTTATAATTATTTATCTTTGAAATAACCAAATTCTCAACCCATGAGTAAACACAACGAAACAGGTAAGTTAGGCGAAGAACTAGCGCGTAGCTTTTTAGTTAAAAACAGCTACAAAATATTAGATGTAAACTGGCGATATAATCACAAAGAGATTGATATAGTTGCCCTAAAGGACGAGATGTTGATTTTTGTGGAAGTAAAAACACGCTCAACCTTGGCTTTTGAATTACCACAAGAAGCTGTAACCATAAAAAAACAGAAAAACTTAGTATATGCTGCCGATGCTTATATTCAAGAGAAAGAGATAGATTTACCCAGTAGGTTTGATATAGTTGCCGTTTTAGCATTGGAATCTCCTAAAATAATAGAACATATTGAGGATGCTTTTGCTCCCCACGAACTATTTTAACAAGCAATGAAAATTGACTTATGATACAGCCCATGGCTGAGATAAATATTGAGATACCTGCCAGACGGTAGGCAGGTGAATCAATCCTCAACATGTACACAAATTTTAATCGGATGAAAAAGTTTTTTAAAATAGTATTGCAATATTTAGAAGGCTTTTTGGAGTTGTTTTATCCTGAGTTTTGTGTGGCTTGCGACGAAAATTTAGTGAGTCAAGAGAAAGTGCTTTGCACCTCGTGTTTATACAAACTGCCCCGAACACATTTTCACAAAGTACCAGGAAACCCCATTGAACAAGCCTTTTGGGGCAGGCAACCCATTGAAAGAGCAACAGCCTATTACTTTTTTAAAAAAGCTAGCATTTATCAAAAATTACTGCATCAGCTAAAGTACCATGGTAAAAGTGAAATTGGAGTAGAGATGGGTCGCCAGTTTGGTGCTGAGTTAGTGCATGAAGATGCCTTTAAAAAGATAGATTATATTATACCAGTTCCTTTGCATCCTAAAAAAGAAAGGAAACGTGGTTTTAACCAAAGTGAAATGATTGCTCAAGGTATGGCTGAGTTTTTAGATGGAAAACTAGAAACAAAAGTGCTTATACGAAAAATATTTACAGAAACGCAAACGAAGAAAGAACGATTTGAAAGATGGGAAAATGTAAAAGATGTATTTGGATGTAATAATTCTGAAAAGATAGAAGGGAAACATATTCTATTAGTTGACGATGTAATGACAACTGGTGCAACTATAGAGGGTTGCACATTGGTATTGCAAGATGCGGCTAATGTTAAAGTAAGCGTTGCATGCTTGGCTTATACGGCAATATAACAAGGATAAAAGGAAAAAGTAAAAAAGATAAATAAATGGAGAACTAACTAAGTGAAAGGTTATTTAATTTTGTAATTAGAGTGCTAAAATTCACTCGTGCTTTAAAAAACAGTGAAGAAATAAAAGTTGTTAAATAGTGTCAGAAAGAAAACTCAGGATATTTAAAATTTGACAGATTTTTGCAATTTTTTTTCGTTGAAAAATATTTTTTTTAGGTTTCTGCCATTAAATAAAATATAATGTTAACATT
>JAUXEM010000204.1 GCA_030620515.1 Salinivirgaceae bacterium | reverse complement strand
TTTCATCATCTTTAAATATTGCTTTAGATATTTTTATTATTAACGAATATCATTAATGATATAGTATTCGAACGACAATAATGTTTTTAGTTTTGTTCTTCTGTTGGCCTCTCCTCATCGTCGTAATTTCGCGAAATTGCTTCAATAAGCTCAATTTCATAAATTACCGAAGTAAATGGCGGTATTATTCCTGTAGATGAACCTTCATCGCCCCAAGCTAACATAGACGGTAAAATCACAATAGCTTTTTCCCCTTCGCGCATACGTCCAATTGCACTTTCAAGCCCTGGTATAACTTGCATTTCAGAACCATACACAAACTCAAAAGCTTGCTTGCGTTTTAGGGTAGAATCAAAGAATTTTCCATTTAGGAATTTACCTTCGTAGTGTACTGTAACAATATCGCCAGCCTCAACAGGTTTACCTGAACCAGAACGTACCGAAATAAAATACATTCCTTCATGATTGGGTTCAACATTAATTTTTTCTTCTTTAATAAATTTACTCAATACAAGCTTTTCATATTCTCCAAAATCTTCAATCCATTTCAAGAATTCCTCTTTATCTTTTTCGTATTGGGCTTGTGTGCGAATTTCATTCACCTTTATTCCAACTTTAAGTTGGCTTTTATCTAATAAAAAATTAGGTAGTTTTGTTTGTAGTGTCTTCTTAAAAAACAATTTTCCATCTATTATAAATGAAGCACTATCTCCATCGGAAAGCATTAAAAAACATTCATCAATAGAACCTCTAAACTCAGGGTTGGTTAATTGAAATGTACGTGTACCCTTAAAAAATATAGAATCGTAAATGGTAGAGTAATTTATATCCACAGTAATATAATCGCCAATAACTGGGGGAGCAACCTCCTCACCTATGTGTAAAAGCTTATAATAAATACCTGTTTTTGTCTTAGAATAGCCAGGGTATTTTTCAAACAAACTGCACGATGAAAATGCAAAAATACTTATAGCAATTACAAGAATAATCTTCATAGTAAAATACACTTTATTAATAATTGGTTAATTTAAGCAATTCTGTTTGATAAACAATAATAGTTCGCCCAGGAATGTTATTTTCATCGCCTAAAAGTCCATAAGCTAAATGAGGCGGCATAATAAAACGCCCTTTATCTCCAACTTTCATCATTAAAACTGCTTCTTCAAGTCCAGATTCAACACCACCATGCCCAATTTTAAAAACCAAATTCCCTGTACTATCCGAAGAATAACAAATTTTCCCATCAAGCAAACTAACTTGATATTTTAAATGTGCAACTTTTCCTACTTCTGATTTTTCGCCTTCAGTATTTCCAAAAATCTGGTACCACATGCCTGTTTCCGTCTTACTCATATCCCAATTCCGACGTTCAACATAGTCCTCTATCTTTTCTTGATCTATATCCACTAATCCTCGGTTTGCTTTTACTAAATTCTCTTTAAAAGCGATATGTTGCTCTTGTGTAATGGGCTTCGATTTCCTATGGCATTGTGTAAACACAGATGCTAGAGCTAGTAAAACAACAAAAGGGGTAATTGTAATTATCGATAATTTACTCATTTAGAAAATTGCTATATTCAGGTAAAACTCTTTCAAATTTATCAATGGTATCTTTTAAAGAGGCTTTACTTTCTCCTCCTGCGGCATTCAAATGCCCTCCTCCATTAAAATGATCGCCCGATACTTTATTGGCAGGGAATTTCCCTTTTGAACGAAACGAACATTTCGTGTAACCATCTTTCTCTATAAAGATAGCCGAAAATACAATACCTTTAATAGATAAGGGGTAATTTACAAAACCTTCGGTATCGCCAGGTTCAAAATTATACTTTTCTAAATCGGCTTGCGATAAGTAAATATATGCTGTTGACAGTTCAGGCAACACTTTCATATTATCGTTTAAACAATAACCCAGTAATCTTAATCTACTATGTGAATGGTTATTGTAAACCTTATCTATAACAAAATCTTTATCTATTCCCGATTTAAGCAACTCGCTAACCACCTCGAAAGTAAATGGGTTAGACGAATTATAACTAAACGAACCAGTATCGGTAACTATTCCAAGAAAGAGGCATTCTGCTATTTCTTTCGATAGCTTTTCGCCATTATTTATAGCTGTAATAAACTCAAATACCATTTCGGCTGTTGAACTGGCACTTACTCTACTATATAATATATCGGAAATGCTCTCAGGATACGGATGGTGGTCAATCATAATTTTGGGAGCTTTGCTTTCCAAAACTATTTCTGCCATTTTATCTAAACGGCTACTATGATTAAAATCAACCATAATAATTAAATCGGTCTGGCTAATCACTTTTAATGCTAACTCCTTTTGTGTGTTATATGTTATTACATTTTGCACATTGGGCATCCAGTCCAAATAATCGGGCAGTTGATTGGGTAATACAAAATTTACACTGATCTTTTTTTCTTTAAAATATTGATATAAAGCTAATCCTGAGCCTAAAGCATCTCCATCAGGATTTTTATGGGAAAGCAACACTATGTTTTTTGCCGATGCTAAATATTGAATGGCATCTTTTATAAAATTATCTGAAATTTGTTTCATTTAGTATAATATTTAATCACAAAACCACACAAAGTTAATTGGTGGCTCCACTATGCTTATCTATTAAAATATGCTATTTACAATTTTTACAAAGATAAACTATATCGTGAATTTATAACGATGTGTGAAAATATTATACCAATTAATGGCTGTATTGTTTAATATCTGATATCTTTTAATCTCAATAGATCGTTAGACCTGCCTGCAGCAGACAGGCTGAATAATTCGGGCAGGTAGTGAGATAAAACGTATAATTCTTATATACAGGTACATACTAAAAATATCAATATTTTGTAAAAGCATGTAAATGATATATTTACGAAACCATAACGAACTGTTGAATCTAAAAAGAATATTTAACTTCTAGATTCTAGCCAGTTTGGGCTACATTTTGCTTTTTCGTAAAAGAAAGTAAAGTATTAAACTGATAAAGAATAACAGTGCTGAAAATAGCCAAAAACAAAAACTGAATAATTTGGCAAATATTTGGTATTAGCTTAGCCAAATTATACGCATTATTACATGTTAAATTAGATATATACATTAATGCAAATGGCGAAATAACAATAACAAGAGCAATAAGTATCCATGCTCGTTTAATATAATTGGTTGAGTTTGCTTTTTTCGTTTCATAAGCTTTAATGTCTTGCATAACCAGCATGGTAAAATCATCAGATGTAACAGGCTGCTCTACCTTCTTTAATAATTCTTTTAAAGTATTATCTTTTATTTCAGAATTGCTTTCCATTTGTAATGTATTAATTAACTCTTAATCAATTGTCTTTTCTTTTTAGTTTGTACAATGTTCTACAATTACATTTAAGCTCATACTAATTAGCTTATAGTCATCGGATGACTCTTTTGCACAACGCTTCAAAATCTGAGGCTATCTTTTTCAAAATCAACAAGTCATCCGATGACTTGCAAAGATTAAACATTATAATATTGAGCTTAATTCATGTTTTAACTGTTCGTTTAATAAAGCATAAAAGTTTTTTCGTGCCCTATGTAGTATAACCTTAATATGGTCAGGTTTTAATTTTAATACTTCAGCAATTTCCTTTAAACTTAATTCATCTAAATAATATAGTTGCATAACCAAAGCCTCTCTATCTATCATTTGCTGCAAAGTATTCTCAATGTACAACACCTGCTCTTTCTGCTTTAATAAAGCTAATGATTCATTTAAATCATGTTCATTAAAACCACCTACAATATCATGCGCTTTTTCTCTCATAAATTTTGTGCGCCTAACTTTAGTTAGCGATTCGTTTACTACAATTTTGTATAACCAAGTAGAAAACTTCGATTCACCTTTAAAATTTTTAAGATTTTTGTATGCACTTAAAAACGCATCTTGGACTATATCTTCAGCTACTTCACGGTTCTTAACAATTCTAAAAGCAGCAGCAAAACACATATCCTTGTATTTATCTACCAAAAAGGCAAATGCTTGGGCGTCGCCTGCTACTACTTTCAAAATATAAGTATTGTCCATATTTAAGGTTTGCTGAAAAACACACAACTTTTAAACGCTCTATAAATTACAATTAACGCCATTATTCTTTACCGTAATAATATTTAATTATTTTTACCATTTTTCATGCATTTGTGTTTGTTAAAACATACAAGAACTGTTAGTTAGAAAGCTGTAACCTACTTCCCTGCCTGCAATTTGAAGTATATTTATACATCTTCATTTTGTCAGGTTGTATCTTACAGCTTTCTAACTTTTTCAGCAGGTCAAATTTAGATACTACTTGTTCTTTTTCTCGCTTAAATAATTTCCAGCAAGTATTCCTATACCACCAAATAATAGTATCATTGCAAAGTACGCAATAAAAGGTGGAATTACTTGAATTTGACTTAACAGCATACCAAACAACAAGCCAACTGATAAACCAACAACAATCACTCCTACTTTGAAAAATGAATCTTTTCTGTCTTTCTTTCTATAAATTGTAGATAAATCAATACCTTTTTCAATAAGAGCCATTCGTTCCTTATTTTTTGCCCTTGCAATGTAATATACAATTAATACAAACATTGTAAATAAACCCAGAGTTATAATAATTCCGGTCATCATTCCAAAAATCGCTTCCAAGTCATAATTTGCTTCCATTTTTTATTTTTTAGTTAAACATTCAATTTTGTAAGTCAGAGATATCAAACAAAAAAAAGGTAACAAGAATACCCATATATTTTTTTTTAATTTGAGTTAAATGTCATCAATAAATGAACAATAATTAGCTATTTTCGTCCTGTTAAAAACTTTTACTACTTGTACTTAAACTTTTATGGACTACATTAAAAAACCGTTTGAACAATTCTTTAAGCAAGAAATATCGGGAAGCATTGTATTAATATTTGCAACAGTTGCTGCTCTTGCTTTAGCCAACAGCCCTTTAGCTGACTTTTACACCGACTTTTGGCAACAAAAATTAAAAATAGGCTTACCTAACTTTTATTTAAACGAAACCCTTTTACATTGGATTAACGATGGTTTAATGGCAATCTTCTTTTTTGTTATTGGTTTAGAAATTAAGCGTGAAATGTTAGTGGGCGAATTAAATGATATAAAAAAAGCTACACTACCAATTTTTGGCGCAGTTGGCGGAATGGTTATTCCAGTTATGCTTTTTTTCATGCTGCATTCTGGCAAAGCTGGGGTTGAAGGATGGGGAATACCTATGGCAACTGACATTGCTTTTACTTTAGGTATTTTGCAATTACTTGGAAAAAGAGTACCCATTGGTCTTAAAATATTCTTAACAGCTTTCGCTATTGTTGATGATATTGGTGCTGTACTTGTAATAGCTATATTTTATAGTGGTACAATTCAATGGAGTTTAATGCTAATTGCTTTGTTGTTAATTGGAATTCTTTTTACTCTAAGTTACTTCCGATTTTATTCAAAATACTTATTCTTTATAATTGCCATTGTAGTATGGATATTGTTCTTAAAATCGGGGATACACCCAACAATTGCAGGAATTATGTTGGCATTTACTATTCCAGTAAAACGAAAAATTGACACATTTAAATTTTACAAAGACAGCAAAGAGGCCATTGAAGAAATGAAGTGTGCCGAAGACCATATTCCTGATTTCTTAACCAAGCCACAAAGAGGTGCAATTTCAACACTAGATAGCCTTACCGATAAAACAATATCGCCATTGCAGCGCCTTGAGCATAAAATGCATGGCTGGGTAACCTTTTTAATTATGCCAATATTTGCATTGGCTAATGCAGGCGTTAATCTTGGTGGCGAAATAATTGACTTATCTTGGAATTTATCTCTATCGATGGTATTTGGTAAATTTATTGGAATAGCATTATTCGCTTATATAGCCATTAAATTTAAACTAGCCAAAATGCCAGAAAATGTAACTATGAATCAAATAATTGGAGTTTCATTCTTAGGTGGTTTGGGTTTTACTATGGCATTATTTATTTCTGGCTTAGCTTATACAGATACGGCTTTAATTGATGGAGCTAAAACTGGTATTTTAATGGGTTCGTTTGCTGCTGGACTAATTGGTTATGTTATCTTAAAGCTATCATTGCCAAAAAGATAGTTATTAGTAAGTACCCTCGGGGCAAGCCCAAAGAGATTAAATAAAACTGTTTATCTGCTTTAGTATATAAATTTATCTACTGGCCTCAAAAGAATTAAATAAGTTCCGATAAACAAAAATTGAACATCTCTGTTTGTTAAGATATTAATAATAAAGAGATAGCAATCGACTTTATTTTGATTATAT
>JAUXEM010000170.1 GCA_030620515.1 Salinivirgaceae bacterium | reverse complement strand
ATATGAAGCTATTAATTTATGAAAGCCTCATGCACAAACTTTGGAAAAAACATATGCAAAATTAAGGGTTTAATAATATTAATAAAACAAAAAATATTTAGTATAATTTACAATTAGTTAAAATAGAATACCAAAAAACACTTTTCAATGACAAAACGAATAGATAAAAAAGAAAAACTATATGAAATAATTTTTGAGGCTGACACAAAAATTGGAAAACGATTCGATTTGTTTCTTATAGGACTAATTGTTCTGAGTATTATTGTTGTAATGCTTGAAAGCGTAGAAAGCTTTCAGACCCAAATGGGTGTTTTTTTTACTGTAACAGAATGGGTAATTACAATTATTTTTACTTTAGAATATATGCTAAGGTTGTGGATAGTACATAAGCCTCTTAAGTTTGCTTTAAGTTTTTATGGTATTATTGATTTATTATCGTGTTTGCCTACTTTTTTGGCATTAATCATTACTGGCACACAAGGACTTGTTGTTATAAGGGCATTGCGTTTGTTGCGTATTTTTAGAGTGTTGAAATTAAGCAGATATGTAAAAGAGGGAAACCTATTATGGGTTGCATTAAAATCTAGCAGAATAAAAATAAGTATTTTTTTATACGCTTTGTTAATGTTAATTATTGTTATTGGAGCAGTAATGTATTTAGTTGAAGGCAAGGCAAGTGGTTTTGATAGTATTCCGCGAAGCATGTATTGGGTTATTGTTACTATAACTACTGTAGGTTTTGGCGATATAGTACCTCATACTACTTTAGGGCAATTTATTACTAGCTTTATAATGATTCTTGGTTATGCTATTATAGCAGTTCCTACAGGCATTGTTACCGCAGAAATAGGGCGCGTAAAAAAAGAAATAGAACAAGCCAGTACACAATGTTGTCCTGAATGTTTGAAAGAAGGGCATGATGTAGAAGCTAAGTATTGTAAATATTGTAGCGAAGAGCTAAATAAAGCTTAAATTAAGAAAGGCGTTTCTATACATTTTTGAACCAAAAAATTATTGAAATATCCTGTTATTCCCTGGCTTGTCAGCAGGCTTCTGTTTTTTGGTCTAATTTTATGCTAAACTGGACTTTCTTTGTTAAGTGTTTTATGTCGAACTCTGGTTATTAAGTTATCTAAAGAATCCACAAGAACATTCTTTTGAATATTAACAGAATACTTTTCGACAATGGTTTTTTCACCTTCTTTTCCAATGCAATTTCTTAACTCTTCCGATTCAATTAATAAGGATAACTTTTCAACCCATTCGTCGTCTGAACTTGCTAAAAAACCGTTTTTATTTTCTTCAATTATTTCGGTATTAACACCAACGGGCGACATTATTGTGGGCTTACCAAGAGCCATATATTGAATGCCTTTGAAACCACATTTTCCTTTACTCCACTGGTCGTCAGGCAGTGGCATTATTCCAATATCAATTTTATTTAGTTCTTCTATTTCTGTTTCAGCAGTCCAAAGTGTACTTATTAAATCGAGTTCGGTGTTTTGATAATCAATATCTACAATTACTTTGAAATTTACTTTATCTCCATATTTCTGCTTAATCTTTATTAAGAATGAAACAGCTTCTTGAAAATGTTTGATTGTTGTAGAACTACCAGTCCAACCAATACATACTGAACCATTTTTTGGCGTGATTTTTTGCTGATGATAGTCAGTATTTATTGATGTGGGAATTATTATTGTGTTTTCATTAAATATGTGAGCATAGTCCGCTAAATATTTATTGCCAGCAATTACTAAATTACAAAGAGCAATAATTTTTCCTGTTTTTTCCGGCTTTTTAAGCCAACTTAAATTGCTATTTCCTTCCGAAACATCGTTTAACCAAATGGCATCGTCAAAGTCAAATACTACGGGAACTTTGCTAGCTGCAAAACGTTTTTCAAAAAAAACATTACCAAGGAAATTTGCTTCACGGTAAATAATAATAACATCGAAATTACTACATCTTAGCCAATCAAAAGTTCTTATAATAATGGCTTTGAAAGCAATCCAAAGTTTTAATAAGTATTTGCCTTTAGCATAAATAATTTTGTCGTCCCAAGCACTAACAATATGCGAATAGGTAATTTCAAAATCTTTTTGATTTAAATAATCAATATATTGCTCCATTCTGAAACGTTGCCCTGGTGACCTGCCAGGACGATGGGGTGCTATGTATAGTATTCTTTTTTTCAAACTAGAGTGCAACTAAATTTTGCCAAACATACATGAATTTGCTAATAATTACAAGAGTGAAATTTTATAGTGTAAATATTTAGTCTAGTTTTTTTGCTTCTTCCCAAATCTTATCCATTTCCACAAGCGGCATTTCTTTAAGATTAATGCCTTGCTTTAGGGTTTTTTCTTCAAGGTAATTAAATCGTTTTATGAATTTTAGATTGGTGCGTTCCAACGCATTCTCAGGATTAATTCCATATAATCGTGCTGCATTTATTAGGCTAAAAAACAAATCTCCAAATTCTTGCTCTGCTTCAAGTGAGCTTGAATCAGCTTTAAGTTCAACTTTAAGTTCATCTAATTCTTCAGCAACTTTTCCCCACACTTGGTCGCGTTCATCCCAGTCAAAGCCAACGCCCCTTACCTTATCTTGAATTCGGTAGGCTTTTATTAATGCTGGCAGAGATTTAGGCACTCCCTCAAGTACTGTTTTATTTCCACCTTTTTCTTTTAATTTAAGCTGTTCCCAATTTTCCAATACCTCTTTAGTATCCTTAACCTCAGCATCTCCAAATATATGTGGGTGACGATATATTAGTTTCTCATTTAAATTCTCAATTACATCTGAAATGTCGAAAGCTCCTTTTTCATCTCCTATTTTTGCATAGAAAACAATATGAAGCAACAAATCGCCTAGTTCTTTTTTAACCTCTTGCAAGTCGTTGTCAATTATGGCATCGGCTAATTCGTATGTTTCCTCAATGGTTAAGGTACGCAAACTTTCCAGAGTTTGTTCTTTGTCCCAAGGGCATTTCTCACGTAAGACATTCATTATTTCTAATAGGCGAGCAAATGAATTTTTATGCTTTTCCATATTCATAAAATTATTAATGGGCAAATGTAGCTAATAAGTAATGTGGTAAAAAGAAAATTAGAATATTTCCTTTCCAATTAAACCCAAGTTATGCACATAGTAAGGTGCAAATAGGAAAGCAGACAGTTAAAAAAATGCATATTAAATATTGAAAACGCAATTTTAGTGGCACACTTTGCACGATAAATATGTGGCTGATGAATTAGGCTGTTAATGTATTTTGGTTGCTAGTGGACACCAAGCAGCCGAGCTATTAATAAATTGATAGAAATGCGGTAATCTCAAATATTAACTAAGCTAAAGATTTAATTAATAAGATATTACTAACTTTAGAAATTTAAGCTTAGCATTCTTTCACAAAACCACAAAAAAATGTACATTAGTAAGCTCTAAAATTACATATATGCATATAGCTATAGCAGGAAACATTGGCTCTGGGAAAACCACCCTAACTCGCTTATTATCTAAACACTATAAGTGGGAGCCACATTACGAAGATGTAGATGATAATCCGTATTTAAATGACTTTTATAACGAAATGCAACGTTGGTCGTTTAACTTGCAGATATTTTTTTTAAACAGTCGCTTTAATCACATCCTTGATATTCGTAAATTAGGAAAGACTGTAATTCAAGACAGAACAATATACGAAGATGCTCATATTTTCGCACCCAATTTGCATGCAATGGGATTAATGAGTACGCGAGATTTCGATAATTATTTTGCTCTATTTGAATTAATGAACTCTTTGGTTCAGCCACCCGATTTACTAATCTATCTTCGTGCATCAGTTCCAACTTTGGTAAACCAAATTCAAAAGCGAGGACGCGATTATGAAGCATCGATTCGCTTAGATTATTTAAAGCGACTAAATGAACGATACGAAGCTTGGATAACAAAATATGATTTAAGCAAACTTCTAATTATCGAGGTTGATAGTTTAAACTTTCCTGAGAAAAACGAAGATTTAAGCAATATTATAACTCGCATTGATGCTGAGCTGCATGGATTGTTTTAAAAAACACAGATTAATTATCTAATTATTGGGGTCATGCGTGCATCTTGCCGCATGATTAATATAATTAAACTGAAAGACCCACGCATCTGCTATTTATGGTTGTTGAGTAAGTATTATTTTAGTGCCTTTTTCAAAACAACAAATTTAATATCATCTTAAATACCATTGGACCAGTTGTTCTGAAACTAGAACATAGGCTTTGGTGGTTTTCTGTATTAAAGCCATGAATATTCTTATTCTGATAAAAAAGCCCCATCGACATGGAGACTTCAAATATTATTAACAATGGTACGGCATGTTATTTTTTGTCTCACTACCTGCCTAAAGGTAAAACCCGAATAAGACCGCCTTAACATTTCGGGCAGGTCAGCCTGTCTGGCTGCAGACAGGGTGGGCTCATACCTGTCTGCCGCTAAGGTTTACCTTCAGACAGGTCTCAAAATATAACGTAATATTATTTTAATTGATTAGAAATATATTCCCAGTTTTCATTTGTAATTTTTGCTCCTAAATTTTCAATTACTTTGCCAGCCAATAAAGCGCCCATTTCACCACAAACAGCTAAATCTTTATCTTGAACTAAACCGGCTAAGAATCCAGCCGCATATAAATCGCCTGCACCAGTAGTATCAATGCTATCAACTCTAATAATGCCAACTTTATAATTAGCATCTCCTTTTTTGATTAATGAACCTTCTTTACCAATCTTCACAACTGCAATTTCACACATATTGGCAATAGTGATTAACGCCTCGTTAGGTTCTTGTCCTGTAAATGACTTTGCCTCTTCTTCATTAGCAAAAACAATATCCACATAATTTTTAATTATGCGCTTTAAAAAACCAAGATTAGCTTCAACTACATTATATGCTGCTAAATCAAGAGATACTTTTAAGCCATTTTCTTTAGCAACCCTAACTGCTGTTTCAATTAATTCATGATTTTGTACTAAATAGCCCTCTATATGAAAATAACTGTATCCTTTAAATATTTCCTTACTAATATCGTAAGCTGAAAGTTCCACAGCTGCGCCTAAATAAGTAGCAAAAGTCCTTTCTGAGTCTGGTGATACCAAAGCAATCGCTTTGCCCGATGCTGTTTCGCTCTCCAACAATACAGGTGTAATATTCGATTCTTGCAAATCGGCTTTAAAAAGGCTTCCAAATTCATCCTTACCTACTTTGCCAATAAATCCTGTTGAAACACCAAGTTTTGCCAAGCCATGAATTGTATTTGCAGCAGAGCCGCCTGAAGTAATAACTGGTGATAGATGTTTTGTTTTTTCAATTACCCTATTCGAAAACTCAATATCAACTAATTGCATGCTGCCTTTCGGTAAACCTAAATCTGACAAAAGGTTATCTGAATCAATTTTTGTCATTACATCAATTAGGGCATTCCCCATTCCTAATACTTTCTTCATCTTTGGCTTATATTTAGTGTTTATATAATGTCTTTCTCAATATTATTAACTCGCTGCGAAATAAATTTAAATTTATCTAATAAAAAAATTATTATGCAAAAGTTTGATATTCAGAAAGCAAAATAATTATTTTAAACTTTTTTTATTTTTTTTGCAAAATAATTTTGAAAACTCAAACAATACCACTAGTTTTGCCACGCAATTTTGAGAAACGAACCACGTTCATTATCAAAATTAAAGTCCTTCCTCTTTAGCTCAGCTGGTTAGAGCATCTGACTGTTAATCAGAGGGTCCTTGGTTCGAGTCCAAGAAGAGGAGCACTAAAAATGAAGCCTTTAGAAGAAATTCTAAAGGCTTTTTTGATTTATAACCATGAGTTACTACAAATACATAATTAGTAGTAAAATGCTTAATAAATTATAATCTGACGAAAGAGGCACCTTTTAAAATTTGGTATCTACTACCAATTTAGTGGGTAATCAAATAAATTATAATACTATTATCTGTATTTTCCTTATTTAATATTTATATTCTTTCACTTTTATTTGAATTAATAATAATTTTCAAAGGTGCTAATAAGTGCTTCGCAATGCCATGATGAAAAGTAACAACTTAGCACAGTGTTATCACGAACTCTTTTAAAATCTTTTTCTTTTGTGAGTAAAAATCTATTGAAACTTGCCTGAAGGTAAATCTGAAGGTAAATCTGAATAAGTCAGCCTGATTTGTCGGCAGACAGGGCGGGCTTCCGAATTTCAAAAATTGCTATTTATTTTAAATTAAGCTTTCCCCACTTGGTTGTTCACACTCTTAGTAAGCCCAAACATATTACATATCCAAATTATATAAATTTTGCACAAGCTTCAAACTCACAAGCTGTACAGCGAACAGCATTTAAATTGCCAATTTTTTGGTTAATTATATTATTGCTATGTTTCAGCTAAATTCGTAATGCCAAACTTATGCCTGTCTGCTGTAGCAAGTCTTAAATCTAACAATCTCTTATTAAAAAGCTTCCGAGAAATTTAAATAGAAACCCTGTATACCGCCATTTCCAAAACCAATATCCATTCTTAAGTTAATATCGCTTTCGCTATCTACTTTAATGCGCATACCAAAACCGTAATTTAACCATAGGCCATCAAGAGTCATGTTTTTGTAGTTCTCTGCAACCCTTCCAGTTCCAACCCAACCTGTCATGCCAAAAATTTTCCATATAGGCATTCTGTATTCAAGCTGTGCATCTATCAAAGTTTTATCGCGAAGTGCTCCTTTATAGTAACCACGCATTCGCTCTTCGCCACCTAATTGACTAAGTTCGTAATATGGAACATCGCCCCAGCAGTAGTTAGTAGCAGCTTGTATTGCAATAACATGTTTATGCCAAGGATTAAAATACTTTCTAGCATCAAGCTTGAATTTTGTAAAATTGAAACCGCTTCCTGAAACATCAGCATAGGGCATAATAGATGCGAATATATACTCTCCTGAAAAAGCATTAAATCGGTTGTCTCTAGTATCCCACGCAGCAGAAAGCCCTAGCCCAGTTGTAACGCCACCATCCTTGCCAGAATAATCTTCCCGCTCCAAAAAACTGTTTGAATCTTTAACTACTTCAAAAGTATTAGTTAAGTCTACACCTAATCCTAAATATAAGTCTGAATACAGGTTATAGAGAAAATAATTTACAAATTTTAAGCGTGTTGTTGATATTAATTCAGCATCATCTACAGAAACATCATTACCTATGCCTAAAATGTACTCAGGTGCCGATCGGTAATTAATGTATCCCATAATCATATACTTATCCTCCTTAAAACTTAAAGAGGTTGCAACCGAAACGTTAACATTGCCGTTAGTTGATATTGTAGCCACTTCTGATATTTTGGAATAGCCTGATAATGTGTCATTTTTATTTAAACGGAAAGAGTTGAACTTTGCTAATCCAAATACATTACCAGCCTCTTGCGAGTATGATATTATAGGCACAGGTATAATTTTAAATAATGCTGCGGCTTTCGCATTATACTTATCGAATTTTGAAATTTGTGTAGTATCGTTACTGGTTGTATCATTTAGAGCTATTTTATCTTTGCTAAAAATAGAATTTGAAATAAATATGATAATTGTTAATAATGCTAAACGAAATTTTAAAAAACTCATATCGAAAAAATTAATCTTGTTAAGGTAAAAAACGAATATGTAAATTTATAGCTTAATCTATTTATTGATAAAACTAAGACCTTAGCCTGTATATTACATTGCACAGAGCTAATGTTGTGTTAATTTAGAACAATTCCACTTTAGAATAAATACATTCGTTAAATATTTTACAATAAACAAAACTTATTGCTTAAATTCAGCAATTCCGCAACAATAATTTGAATTTTATTTATATTTTGAAATTTAGCAAGCATGCATAATTTTTCCAGCCGGACTATATTTCAGGTTTCTTTTTAGTTCACATTTTTTTT
>JAUXEM010000004.1 GCA_030620515.1 Salinivirgaceae bacterium | reverse complement strand
TGGAAAAATAGAACGCTATGGTTCAGGAATAAGTAGGATTATTAAGCAGTGCTGTGAATATGGAAGCATTGAGCTGAAATATGAGGAAATAGCAGACGGTTTTAAGGTTACATTATTCAAAAAGAATACCGACCATTAAACCATTGAAGAAAAAATATTATCTGTAATGAAAGATAAGCCAGAAGTTACAATTAAAGAAATTGCAACAAAAATAAATAAAGGAGTAACCGTAACAAAAGAAAGAATTAAAAAACTCAAACAACTAAACGTCATTGAGCGGATAGGTGCGGATAGAAGAGGTTACTGGAAAGTTAACAAAGACCCAAATTGAGCGATTTGATATCGATAATTCGCTCAATTTACTGAGCAATTGCAAGTTTCACAGATCTTCGTTTCACTCGATTTGTTATAAACAACCTGCCTGCAGCAGGTAGGCAATTCCTAGGTCGGGGTTATACCTTAGTAAAGCGCTACTTTGCTACGCTCGAATCGCTCAACTTAGGAAAGAACCAGATTGAGACTTAAAATCAAATAAGAATAAATAATAAAATCTCGGTCAAAGAATTATCTTTGCACATTAGAATATCAGATAGAAAGATTGAAGAGAATATTTCAAAACTAAAGAAGCAGAATTCTCTTTGACGAAAAGGTTCAGCTAGAAGTGGATATTGGAAAATGATTGATTAGTAGTGATTGTATTCTTATTGAAGAAGATTAGTTTTAAGTATTATGGGATAGGGAGATAGATAAAGAGAATTATATTTTGACAGAAAAGGAGCTTTTATATATCATTAATAAGGGTGAAAGCGATACACTCGAATTTAAATCATCTTTTAGCAAGGCAGTGCATGAAACAATTGTGGCTATGTCGAACAAAAAAGGAGGTATAATTCTTTTAGGTGTAAAAGATGATAAAAGTGTTGTTGGTATTTCCTTAACTGATGAAACAATCCAAAAGTGGATAAACGAAATAAAGCAAAATATAGAACCTGCTGTTTTTCCTGATATTGAAAACTATGTAATAAATAAAAAAAATATTGTTGTAATAACAGTAGATGAATTTCCTTTAAAACCAATTTCCTTTAAGGATAGAGTTTTTATTAGAAGACATAACTCAAATCATAAACTCAATATTGATGAAATAACAGAAATGAGGTTTATTAATTTAAACTACTCTTTCGATTCTTTTGAAGTTGATGCTAAATTTGAAGATTTAGATAATGAAGCTTTAGAGTTGTTTGAAAAAAGGATATCTAAATCAGGTAGATTTAAGCCATCAGGTAGTTTGAAGAATGATTTTGTTAAACTCGACTTAGTTAAAAGTAATGGTAAACTTAGTAGAGCTGCTGAGCTTTTATTTGGAAATCATCATACAAATATTCATATAGGTAGATTTAAATCTCAAACTACAATTATTGATGATTTAATGATTCGTAGCCCATTGGTTCTTGCAGTTGAAGAAGCTATTGATTTTATAAAGAAGAATATTCGTTTAGAGCTTGTTATTGGAGGGGATACTTTGAAACGTGATGAACGGTGGCAATATCCGATACCAGCATTGCGCGAATTATTGCTAAATGCAATAGTTCATCGCGATTATACCAATCCAACGGATGTTATAATCAAAATTTACGACGAGAGTATTGAAATAACAAACCCAGGACGGCTGATGGGTGGACTAACAGTAGAAGAGCTTAATACCGATAATTATACAACTAGACATAGAAATAAATTAACAACCGAGGCTTTTTATTTAACTGGCGATATTGAAAAATACGGAACAGGATTTAAGCGTTTGAGAGAATGGTTTCTGGAATACCCTGATTTAGAATTTAATGTTTCAGACTTAAATGATGCTATACAAGTAAAAGTCTTTAAAAAAGGAAAGGTCGGAGAAAAGGTCGGAGAAAAGGTCGGAGAAAAGGTCGGAGAAAAGTTAACAAAGAACCAGATTGCAATCCTAAATCAAATAAGAATAAATAATAAAATATCGGCCAAAGAGTTATCTTTGCTGATTGGAATATCAGATAGAAAGATTGAAGAGAATATTTCAAAACTTAAGAAACAGAATTTTATTGTAAGAATAGGTTCAGCTAGAGGCGGATATTGGGAAATTATTGATTAGTAGTGAATGTATTCTTATTGAAAAAGGTATTTTGTAGAATTAGGAATAACTGAAATGAATAAAAAAATATACAACAATATGATGAAGGCAGTTTTTGTTTTCGAGGGTAGAAGTATTCTTGATGGTGAAAAGTTAGAAAAGATTGGTTTTAAATATTATGGGATAGGGAGGTAGATTATGAAAGGAATAGTTTTAGCAGGAGGAAGTGGTACGAGACTTTATCCCATTACTAAAGGAGTATCGAAACAATTGTTACCTATTTATGATAAACCAATGATATATTATCCCCTAACAACATTAATGTTAGCAGGAATAAAAGATATATTGATTATATCTACACCTGAAGATTTACCTGGGTTTAAGCGTTTATTGGGGTCTGGTAAGAATTGGGGAGTTAATTTGGAATATGCTGAGCAGCCTTCTCCCGATGGACTTGCTCAAGCTTTTATTATTGGAGACAAATTTATTGGAGATGATGATGTTTGTTTTGTTTTAGGAGATAATATATTTTACGGCCACGGATTACCTGAGTTATTGAGCAGTGCTCGTAAGAATGTTGAAGTTGATAATAAATCTACTGTGTTTGGATATTATGTAAATGATCCTGACCGTTATGGGGTTGCAGAATTTGACGAGAATGGGAAGGTATCCTCCATAGAAGAGAAGCCGAAAAATCCTAAATCAAATTATGCAGTTGTTGGATTGTATTTTTATCCAAATAATGTTGTTCAAATTGCAAAAAATATAAAGCCATCTGATCGTGGAGAGCTTGAGATAACTACAGTTAATCAAGAATATCTAAAGCAAGATTCTTTAAAAGTTGAGTTGATGGGTAGAGGTTTTGCTTGGTTAGATACAGGCACTCATGAAAGTTTAATTGAGGCTAGTAATTTTATTGAGACAATTCAAAAAAGAACAAGCTTACAGGTAGCATGCCCTGAAGAGATTGCTTATTTTATGAACTATATAACCAAAGAACAGCTAATAGAACTAGCCAAACCATTAAGTAAAAATGGATATGGACAGTATTTACTAAATTTGACAGAATAAATAATGACTGTAATTGAAACAAATATACCTGATGTAAAAATTATAGAACCTCGAATTTTTAATGATGGCAGAGGTTATTTCTTTGAATCCTTCAATGAGCAACGTTTTTTTGAACTTGTTATACGGACAAGGTTTGTTCAAGATAATGAATCAATGTCAACTAAAGGTGTTTTAAGAGGTTTACATTATCAGTTACCTCCAAATGCTCAATCTAAATTGGTTCGAGTAATCAAAGGTGAAGTTTTGGATATAGCTGTGGATATAAGAAAAGGTTCACCTACTTTTGGACAGTATGCAAGTATTGTTTTGAGTGATGAAAATAAAAAACAGTTTTTCATTCCTCGAGGTTTTGCTCATGGTTTCTTAGTATTAAGTGAGGAAGCTATTTTTAGTTATAAATGTGATAACTATTACTCACCAGAATCAGAAAGAAGTATAAATTTTGATGATGCTGATTTAAATGTTGATTGGACTATTGATTTAAAAAAGTTAATGCTTTCTGAAAAGGATAAAAGAGGCGTGAGTTTCAAAGAAGCAGAATTGTTTGATTTTAATACAAATTTGTATGAATAGCAGAATAATTTTAGTTACTGGTAGTAATGGACAATTGGGTAGCGAATTACGTGAAATTGCCAATAGCTTTACTGATTTTACTTTTCATTTTACAGATGTGGCTGAATTAGACATTACCTATTATGAAGCAGTAGCAAATTTTGTAAAAGAACAGCAAATAAATACCATAATAAATTGTGCCGCCTATACAGCAGTTGATAAAGCGGAGGATGAGCAAGATTTAGCATTGAAGATCAATTCAAAAGCTACAGCAAATTTGGCAAAAGTAATGTATAATTCAAAGGGTCAATTAATTCACGTTTCTACGGATTATGTATTTAAAGGGAATAATTTTACACCCTATGCAGAAATTGACAATACCGATCCTATTAATTATTATGGTTTTTCTAAACTAAAGGGTGAAGAAGAGATATTTAAATTGCCAATAAATGCTCAAATAATTCGTACGTCTTGGTTATATTCTTCATTTGGGAATAATTTTGTGAAAACAATTTTACGTGTTGCAAAAGAAAGAAAAGAATTAAAAGTAGTGTTCGATCAAATTGGTACTCCGACATATGCTGCTGACTTAGCAATGTCAATTCTGCAAATATTATCAACAAATCAGGATATCAAAGAGCCAAAAGTCTATCATTATTCAAATGAAGGCGTTGCATCATGGTACGATTTTGCAAAATCAATTTTAGAAATTTCAGACATAAAGACTATAATACAGCCTGTTAGGAGTTCAGAATTTCCTACAAAAGCTAATCGACCGAATTATTCGGTACTTGATAAAACAAAGATCAAACAAGATTTCAAAATAGAAATTCCTTATTGGAAAGATTCACTAGTTAAATGTTTAAAAAAAATAAATGATAATGAATAAATCAATATTAGTAACTGGTGGAGCTGGTTTCATAGGATCAAATTTTATCCCATATTTTATAAATAAATATGCAGAATACAATTTAATTAATTTAGATAAATTAACATATGCTGGAAATCTAGATAATCTTTCGGAGATTGAAAATAATGAATGTTATACTTTTGTTCAAGGAGATATATGTAATAGAGAATTGATTGAATATCTATTTAAAACCTATGATATAAGGGGTGTAATTCATTTTGCAGCAGAATCGCATGTGGATAATTCTATTTCAGGACCGGAAGTATTTATTCAAACCAATATAAATGGGACATTTACTTTATTAGATGTAGCTCGTAAGTATTGGATGAATGCTCCTTTTGAATATAAAGAGGGATATGAACAATGTCGTTTTCACCATATATCAACTGATGAGGTATATGGAACATTAGGCAAAACTGGTTTATTTGAGGAAGTTACGCCTTATGCACCTAATTCACCGTACTCTGCAGCTAAAGCTAGTTCAGACTTTTTAGTTCGTGCCTATTTTCATACTTACGGAATGGATGTTACTACAAGTAACTGTTCAAATAACTATGGTCCGAAACAGCATGGAGAGAAGTTAATTCCGGTAATTATTAAGAAAGCTATAAATGGTGAAAATATTCCAATTTATGGTGATGGTAAAAATATTCGTGATTGGTTATATGTATTAGATCATTGTACTGGTATTGATCTGGTTTGTCATAAAGGAAGATCAGGAGAAACCTATAATATTGGTGGACGCAACGAGAAAACAAATTTGGATATAGTAAATCACATTTGTAAGTATTTAGATAAAAAGCAACCTAAAGCATCAGGTTCATATAAAGATCAAATTACTTTTGTGCATGATAGAGCTGGACACGATAGGCGTTATGCCATTGATGCCACCAAAATTGAGCAAGAATTGGACTGGAAAGCCGATGAGAATTTTGAGAGTGGGATTATAAAAACTATTGAGTGGTATTTGAAAAATTAATTATTATGAGTAAAAGAGTATATATCGGAATGAGTGCGGATTTAATTCATCCAGGACATTTAAATATTATTAATGAAGGTGCAAAGCTTGGTGAAGTAACAGTTGGTGTACTTACTGATGAGGCAATAGCGAGCTATAAAAGACTCCCTTTTTTGAGTTTTAAACAACGTAAACTAATTGTTGAGAATTTGAAAGGGGTTAAAAAAGTTATTCCTCAAAATACTTTAGATTATGTACCGAACTTGTTAGCTGAGAAACCTGATTTTGTGGTTCATGGTGACGATTGGAAAGAAGGTATTCAGAAAAAAACCAGACAAGCCGTAATCGATACGATATCAGCCTGGGGAGGAAAAGTGATTGACATTCCTTACACTAAAGGCATCTCTTCTACTCAGCTTAACGAGAATTTAAAATCGATTGGGACTACTCCTGAAATACGAATGAAAAGGCTTCGTCGACTAATTCAGGCTAAACCGATTGTTCGCATCTTAGAATCGCACAGTGGTTTAACTGGACTAATTGCTGAAAACATTAAGGTGGAAATTAATGGTGTTACACAGGAATTTGATGGAATGTGGTCAAGTAGTTTAACGGACTCTACTTCTAAAGGAAAACCTGACATTGAGGCTGTTGATATTACTACTCGTATGCATGGTTTAAATGACACACTAGAATGCACGACAAAACCTATTATCTATGATGGTGATACTGGGGGCAAAGTGGAACATTTTGTATTTACTGTTCGTACTTTAGAACGCCATGGTATATCTGCAGTAATTATTGAAGATAAAACAGGATTGAAAAAGAATTCATTATTTGGAACTGCCGTACCACAGACCCAAGATACTATAGATGATTTTTGTAGCAAAATACAAGCTGGTAAAAATGCACAAGTGACTGATGATTTTATGGTTATTGCTCGTGTAGAAAGCTTAATTCTTGGAAAATCTGTTGAAGATGCTTTAGAACGTGCGTTTGCCTATGTGGAAGCTGGTGCTGACGGTATCATGATTCACAGTAAAGAAAAAACAGGTTTCGATATTAAAGAATTCTGTGAGAAATTCCGTCAAAATAATTCATCAACACCAATTATTGTTGTTCCTTCTACATTTAATCATATTACAGAAGTAGAATTTTCAAATTGGGGAGTTAATGTTGTGATTTATGCTAATCACATGCTTAGAGCATCCTACCCTGCAATGGTGGACGTAGCGAAATCTATTTTATCTAACGGTAGATCTTTTGATGCTAATGATAAATGTTTGTCAATAAAAGAAATATTAGAACTAATTCCAGGAACAAAATAATGATTAATCCAGCAAGCTTTTTTAACTGGCTAAAAGAAAATAAGGTTGACTTCTATAGTGGTGTACCTGACTCTTTATTAAAAGATATCTGCGCATACATTACTGATAATGCACCAAAAACAAACCATATTATTGCTGCTAACGAAGGCAATGCTATTGCATTAGCTGCAGGATATCATATGGGTACCGGTAATACACCTTTGGTTTATATGCAGAACTCAGGAATTGGGAATGCTGTTAACCCTCTTTTATCATTAACCGATAAAAAGGTGTATAATATTCCAGTATTATTAATGATTGGCTGGAGAGGGGAGCCTGGAATTAAAGACGAACCGCAACATGTTACCCAAGGTGAAGTTACTTTAGACTTATTGGATGCGATGCATATTCCATATGCTATTTTAAGTGTGGAAGAAGATAAAGCTTATGAAGAACTAATTATTGTATTGAATAAAATTAAAGAAACCAATGCTCCTCATGCTTTGATAATAAAAAAGGGAACTTTTGAAAAATACAACCTCAAAGAAGGAATTATTAATTCTTGTGAACTTTCGAGAGAGGATGCCATTTTACAAATCGTAAAACAATTAAAAGGTGATGTGATAATTGTTTCAACTACTGGGAAAACCTCAAGAGAATTATTTGAAATTAGAGAGCAACTTAATCAGCCTCATCATTCTGACTTTTTAACCGTTGGATCGATGGGGCATTCAAGTCAGATTGCACTTGGTTTAGCTATAAGTCAGCCAGAAAAGAACTTTATATGTTTAGATGGTGATGGAGCTTTACTAATGCATATGGGTGCACTTGCAATTGTAGGAGCTGCTGCTCCTGAAAATTTAGTTCATATTATTATAAATAATGGAGCGCATGAATCTGTTGGAGGACAACCTACTGTTGGTTTCAATATCAATATTCCCCAAATAGCATTAGCTAATGGGTATAAATATGCTCAAAGTGTATTTACTGCAACTGAACTAGATAATGTATTAAATTCGATTTCTGATGTGCAAGGTCCTTCGCTACTTGAAATAAAAGTAAAAGTAGGCTCGCGAGATAATTTAGGTAGACCAACCATTCTGCCTGTAGATAACAAGATTGGATTTATGAACTTTTTAATTAAATAGGTTTGGAATTTTATTATTATGAAAATATTTAAATATATTTTATATACACTTTTCATTCCTTTTTGGTGGATTCAAAAAATGATTCCTAGAAATAAAAATATATGGGTGTTTGGTGCTTGGTATGGTGAGAAATATGCAGATAATTCAAAAGTTATTTTTGAGTATATTATAAAAAACAATCCTGAGATTAAAGTAATCTGGCTTACTAAAAACAACAATGTATTTCAGAAACTAAAGACCAAGAAAAATAATGTTCAATTTGTGCATAGCTTGAAGGGAATATGGTACTCGCTTATTGCTGGAAAAGTAATTTTTAGTAATGGAAATGTTGATGTTAATAGATTGTTTATTAATGGTGCTAAATTAATTAATATATGGCATGGTGCACCTATGAAAAAAATTGGTTGGGACAATAAATTTGCAAATTACTCACTTATTGATAAATGGATAATTAAATATGTATATCCATTTATTGGAGGTAATCGAAATCTTTTTGTTGTATCTACAGCACAGACTTTTAGCCATAAGTTAAGTTCTGCATTTGATATTCCATTTGAGAAAGTGATTTTATCCGGATATCCTAGATGTGATCTGCTTTTTGAAAAAGAACTGCACCCATTAGTAGAAAAATGGGATGTGAAATTTAATAAACCGACAAAGATTTTTTATCTGCCAACATTCAGATCGGAGAATGATAATTTTAGACCTTTCAATAGCTTTGGATTTGATGAAAATGAGTGGAGCCAATATTTAATAAAAAGCAATTCAATTTTAATATCAAAGGGACATTATATTGATAAGTATATCGGAAAGAAAACTAATAATAAGCGTATTATTCATTTAACAGATAAATATGATTTTGAATTAAATGATTTGCTAAAAGATGTTGATGTATTAATCACTGATTATTCAGGAGTTTATTTTGATTTTTTATTAACAAACAAACCAATTATTCTAGCACCGTTTGATATAGATGCTTACCTTTTAGATACTCGAGAATTATATTTCAGTTATGATGATATTGAATGTGGTTTAGTTGCAACTAATTGGAGACAGGTACTTGAATTGTTGGTTTCAGTTAGAGATAGAATTCTTAATGATGAAATTTATCAACAAAGAAAGAATTTATATAATGAATTTCATCACGGAGATAACTCAAAAAGGTTGATGAAAGAAATCTCTATGTTATAATTATATTTGATATGGCGTCGTTAGCAAAGAACATAGGACTATCTTTATTCACATTTTTAAGTCGGATTGTATCTGGTAGTGTTATTTATATAATACTTGCTAGATTAATGAGTTTAGAAGATTTTGGATTGCTTTCTTTTGGAGTCTCTCTTGCAGGGCTATTATCTGTTATTGCGGAATTTGGATTTTCTTTGATGGCACAACGAGATATTCCTCAAGATAGATTTAGTTTTAGTGATTATGTTATAAATACCCTTATACAAAAAGTAGGTTTTTCAATATTATCATTAATTGGAGGGCTTGTATATCTATTATTATTATATTCAGGAAATAATCTTACAATTGGGATTATCTTTGTTGTAAATGCGATAATTACTTCAAATACAACGTATTTTTTCGCAATTTTCCGAGCGAAAAATATGTTTAAGATAGAAAGCTGGTTAGCTTTATTCTATACAGCAAGTTTAATTATTCTAGTTATAATATATTATTTATTTAAGTTAGATGTTTTATTTATTGCATATGGATTATTATTAGTAAGATTCTTACAGTTAATAGTATTGACTTCTATTTATGGTTCAAAATTTAAATTTAAAATACAAATTAACAAAGAAATTCAACGCTATCTATTTATTAATTCATTCTCATTTGGAGCCCACTATATTATTGGCATATTCTATCTATTAATTGACACGCAATTGATTGCTTATTATGTAGGAAATGAGGCTTTAGCATTGTATTCTGCATTTTTTAAAATTATTTTATTATTATTGATTTTTACGGATTTATTCAATAATGTATTTTTACCATATCTAGCTAAATTATTTCCTAAAGACTTATTTAAATTTAAGATGGAGGCATTACTTATAAATAAAGCGATTGCTTCTATTGGTATTTTACTATTTGTTTTCATTAACCTTTTTTCTAATGATATCGTAACTTTATTATATTCTGAGAAATATAGTGCTTCAATTTCATTAACCATTCCATTAAGTTTTGTTTTGCTTTTTAGAGTATTTTCGGTTGTTTATGCCGTATTACTTACTATTTCTAATCATCAAAACATAAGAGTACTTATTGTGTTTGTTACTCTTGTCGTAAATTTAATTCTTAATTTTTTCATCATTCCTGAATTTGGGTATGTAGGAGCATCGTATGTTAGCATGTTTACACATTTTGTATTGTTTACCTTATATTTTGTATTTACAATAAAGTATTTTAATACAATATTAGTTGATCTTCGTTTGATATTATTTGCAGTCTCATCTATTCTATTTGTATTGTTTAGAGAATTTATACTTGATGAAAATTATTTTATAATTAATGTTCTATATATGTTTGCTTGTAGTGGTTTTTTATTTATATCCTTCAAAAGAAATCAAATCAATAAGTTAAAATATATTTTGTTGAATAAGAATATTTAATTTTCAGAGTAATTAATTCACCAATGAGAAATATTTTACAAAAGTTTAATGGAATAGAACTTACTTCATGGTTTTTTAACTTTGTTATTAGTGCTTTTGTTTTGCGAATGGCTATTCCTGGTATGATATATATATTTATACCATTATGGATAGTGTTTTTAATTGTAAATATAAGATCATTGTCCTTTATAGGTATGCTTAATGCAAGTAGAAAATATTTTTTATATATAATAGTTTGTATTTTATATTTTATTCCTTTTGTAGTTCAATTTGAATTTACATCCGTTTTAGTTTCCGATATATTTCATATGTTGGTTATCATATCATTTATATTTTTCTGGGAAGAACGAAAAGAAGAAATAGATATAAATAAATTTCTTCAAATACTTGGTTTTACTTGGGTTAGTTTACTTGTTCCAGTAGCTATTTTAGGGCTTTTGAATTTTGCGGGTTTTATTACTATTAGTTCTGCATATCACTCTACATCATTAATGTCTGATGTGAATTTCTTTTCATTGGCATATTTAATAGGATTATATATAGTTTTAAAGGTAAAAGTGCATTTTAGGTATAGTATTCCATTAAAAGCATTGTTATCAATAATATTTTCATTGGTTGTCCTTTTTTCAGGATCAAGAAGAGGTTTAATATTTCTTTTTATTTTGTATGCTTATATATTTTATATTTCATTAAGAGGAAACAATTTTAAAGTCTTCATTGGTGTTCTAATAGGACTTATTTTCATTTCGGCATTGTCATTTAATAAATTAAAAATCGCCTATTTTCTATCTGAAAATACTCTTGAAAATATTTCTCAATTAGCATACAGGTATTACAATATGATTAATCCAAATGCAAATTATGAAATATTTTCTGATAAGTTGAAAATGAATAATGTGAGATATGTTTCTAAATTAAATGATAATCTGATTGCAAATGGTGATTTTGAATTTGATATGTTATATTGGACACATAATGCAAAAGGACTACGAGTAGCAATTGTTGAAACTCCATATGGAAAAGGAATTAAACTATCTAAAGATGATGCATTACCTGGTTTATGGTCTTTGTTATATAGAGGAAGGCGAATTTATTTTCATGGCGCTCATCAATACGAATTAGAATATAAATGTAAACCTGTAATTGGCGATGTAAATTCGATAATGGCAGGATTTGCATTAGGAGAAAATACCAAGGATATTAATGGCATTAGGAGTTTTGATTTGAAAAAAAACATTGATACTTTGACTGAAGAATCATGGTATCAAATTAATTGCGAATATGAATTTATAAAAGATGAAAAAAATTGCTTAGGATTCTTTAATTATCAATTGCCAAATACTCAATTGATTATATCCGACGTAAAATTAAAACGAACTAATAATAGTAAACAAGTAGTTAATTATGTATTGGATACACTGTCTTTTAGCCAAAATGAAACTTTAGAGTGGGATGGAAATGGAAGATTAACAAGGTATGCACTTGCATACGAATTTTTCAAAAACCAAACATTTTTCAAAAAATTTTTTGGTAGTGGATTTGATTATTTAGAATTTTACAAGAAGAAGTTAGGTAAGATTGATTATCCTCATAATCCAATAATTTCATCATTTTTATACTCTGGGATAATAGGTGGAGTTGTTTATGTTATATTTATAATTTGGGTAATAATTTCATATTTAAAGCTAAGAAGTAAAAATGAAATATTATATTTCCCATTTATTATGGTTTTTGTATTTTCAATAATTAGTGGTAATTCTCATTTTTCTGTTCCTGTGTTTTTATTTTTGAGTATTGTTCCAAGTCTATTTGATAAAGAAGAAATTAAATATTTTAATAAGAATGAATATTAAGTTATTAGAATTACATGCTGTAGTTGTTTTGTACAATTGCAAAATGTCAGAATCAGAAACATTAAAGACATTAAATAAATCATTAACATATTTTAATGAAAAACTAGATGTCCTTATTTATGACAATTCTCTCATTGTAGAAGAAGAAGTTTATTTCAAAAAGCTTAATATTAAATATATACATAATCCATCGAATCCTGGAATTGCTTCTGCTTATAATTATGCAATCAAAATTGCTAATCAGGATAAGAAAAAATGGTTGCTTTTATTAGATCAAGATACTTTTTTACCTGAAAACTATTTTAGTATTTTATCAGGTAGCATGCAGGAGAATGTTCATGACAACAACTTAATATGTTTTATGCCAAGAGTAGTTTCTATTCAAGGAGATCCAATATCACCTAGTGTCATGTCAATTGGAGGATATTGTAAACCAATTAACGAAGTGGTTTTAGGAATCCAATCTGCATCTGTTACAGGAATAAATTCGGGAACAGTTATTCGTATTCGTTTTATAGAAAGCTTAAATGGATTTAGTGAAAAATACCCTTTAGACATGTTAGATCATTGGTTTTTTAATTTAGCAAATAAATATAAAAAGAAAATTTACGTTATAGGAACAAGTATAGTACACAACCTTTCAGTTTTATCGTTTGAAGAATCGGTTTCAGTTCAGAGGTATAAAACTATATTGAGGGCTGAGAAAGAGTTTTTCAAGTCGAATATGTTTAATTTTGTTGCTTACAAGGCAAGATTAACTGTTAGATTGATTAAGCAATTTTCTTTCAAGAATAAAGAGTATTCAAGAATATCAGTTAAGGCAATATTTAATAAGATTTAAAAAAAAATGGAGCTTTTAAGATTGAGAAATACAGAATTTAGAAATTTATTAGGATTCATAATATTTATTGAATTGTTTGCATTTGGAAGTGGGCAGATATTATTAATATTTGGGGGATTAACATTACGAATTGTAAATTTTTTTCTAATGCTTTTTATAGGTTCTCTTTTAGTTCTAAAACGTAAGTCTATTCCTAAAGATATTGCTGTGATTTTTTTATATTACTGTGTAATTTTGATTTATAGTATTATAATAGGATATATTAACGGTGGTGGAGAAAACATAGTTATAGATATAAAATCATTAAGTTACTTTTTGTCTATTTTGTTTATCTTTTTTTATATTAAAAATATTGAAAGTGTTATTCAAGTTAAAGAACTTTTTAAAAAGGTTTCACTAATTATCTCTGTTATTTATGTTCTCTATATCTTATTATTGAATTTTTCTTTCTATGATTTTGACGATATCTATAATTTATTACATAATTTTTCAGACTTTAGGTACAGGGGAATAACAGGAATTCTTTTCTATAAAGGGTTTGTATATCTTCCAATAGCTCTGTTGTTCTATAATCTAGATAAAGGAGTTTTATCTATTCAAAGTACTTTATTAGCGACAGCAATATTTTTCACACAAACTAGAGGTTTTTGGGTAATGGCTATTCTTGCTTATATTCTTAGTGGATTATATATTTTAAACAAAAATTATTTTAAAGTATCAATTGTAAAGCTTTTTATTTTTACTCTTGCTTTTTTGGCAGTCTTCATTTTTATTTTTATTAGTTTTGCAGGACTTGATGGTAATAGGACTGGTGGTGATAGTGTTCGCATACAAACTATTATGCAGGTTGTTGAGAGAATAACTTTTTTTTCTTTTTTTATGGGACATGGTTTTGGTGTTGGAGTTCCTTTAAGAGAAGTGCATATGGAAATGTCATATCTTGAAATATTCCATAAACAAGGTGTTTTAGGCCTTGGTATTTGGATATATATATTATTTGATAGTGTTAAAATTATATTTAGACTGAAGCAAAACGTACTTGTTGGAATTGGATATTGTTTTGGGATTTTTTTAATGTATGTACAGTCATTATTTAATCCTTATATAACGAATTCAATGGGGATTGGTTTTGTTGTTATTGCGTATGTTAGTATGAAACGTTTAGAATTGGTCGAACAAAAAGGTGGAATAACTATATGATAAGTGTTTGTATTGCAACCTATAATGGAGAAAAATATATCTATGAACAATTGATTTCTATTTTGTGTCAATTGTCTGAATTTGACGAAGTTATTGTATCCGATGATTATTCCAGTGATAATACAGTTGATATAATAAAAAGAATAAAAGATCAGCGAATAAAAATATTTTTCAATAATACAAGTAGAGGATATACACGTAATTTTGAGAATGCAATTAATAAATCAAGTGGAGAGATAATTTTCTTATCGGATCAAGATGATGTATGGAAAAAGGACAAGGTTTTCACAATGTGTAATTATTTGGAAAAATTTGATTTAGTTATTTCTGATGCAACTCATGTAAATGAGGATTTAATTACTACAAAAGGGTCTCACTTTAAATTAGGAAACATGAAGACAGGTTTTGTAAGACATTTATTAAAACCATCCTATATTGGAGCATGTATGGGGTTTAAAAGATCAATTTTAGAAAAGGCATTGCCTTTTCCCCATAATGCTATACTTTGTGCTCATGATTATTGGCTTACTCTTATTGGTGAGTTTTTTTATAAAGTGGGTTTAGTAAATAAGGAATTAATTTTATATAGAAGGCATGATTCAAATGCTTCTCCTGCAGGAATTAAAAGTCCAAACTCATTTTTTAAAAAGATATCAATTAGAGTATATTCATTACTACAGTTAATATTAAGAGTGTTTAAATAAAAAACTAAGTAATATGTCAATTTTAACTAAGTATTCATTTTATAATAAAATTTATATTGTTGTTTGTACTATTTTGACTCGAATATTTTATCCTGGAGTTCGTTTAATAAGGTTTCCAATTGATATTAGGAGTTTTAAAAATATTGCTTTAGGTAAAGGTTTTACCTGTGGTCATAAATGTAGGTTAGAGGTGTGTAATTACAATTTACCAAAGAGTATAAAAGCCTTAGTTATTGGTAGTGGTGTTGAGATAAATGATTTTGTGCATATTTCAGCATATAAGAAAGTGGAGATCGGGGACAATGTCTTAATGGCAAGTAAAATATATATATCAGATTTAAATCACGGTAATTTTAGTGATAATGAGATATATGACATTACTGTCCCATATGGTGAACAACCAATTTCATCTAAACCTATTGTCATTGAAGATAATGTTTGGATTGGTGAATCGGCATGTATTCTTGGGGGTGTTACAATTGGAAAAGGAGCTATAATAGGAGCAATGTCAGTTGTTACCAAAGATATTCCACCCTACACAATTGCAGTAGGTATCCCTGCAAAGGTTGTGAAACAGTATGATTTTGATAGTAAAACTTGGAAAAAAATAAATTAATGAGCGAGAAAAACATTTTGATTACTGGCGGCGCTGGCTTTATTGGGTCAAACCTGAGTTTAGCTTTAATTAAAAAGGGCTATAAGGTTACGGTTTTAGATAATTTATCAAAACAAATTCATGGTCAAAACCCAGATTTTGATTCTCCACTTTATAATTCGATTAAAGATAAGGTAACCTTTATTAAAGGTAGTGTAGAGTCTTCTGAAGATTTGCGAAAAGCAATTAACGACCAATCAATTATTGTTCATTATGCAGCAGAAACAGGAACAGGCCAATCAATGTATGAGATAGACAGGTATTCCGAAGTAAATGTTGGTGGAACGTCAAAAATACTCGACATATTAGCCAATGAATCTCATAATGTTAAAAAGGTTGTTATAGCATCATCTCGTTCAATCTATGGTGAAGGAATGTATCTTAGCAAAGAAAAGGGATATGTTTACCCTCTACAACGTGTGGAACAAGATATGTTAGGAGATGATTTTGAAGTTAAATATGACGGTTGTTCAGAACCTTTAGAATTAGTTGGTACAACGGAAGATTCTATCATACATCCAACTTCAGTTTATGGTATTACTAAACAGGTGCAAGAGCAGTTAGTAATGACTGTTTGTCCAACAATTGGAATTGCTCCTGTGGCATTCCGTTATCAAAACGTTTATGGACCAGGGCAATCTCTCTCAAATCCATACACTGGAATACTCTCAATTTTTTCAACGCGAATGAAAAATGGTAATGATATTAATGTTTTTGAAGATGGTAAAGAGTCGCGAGACTTTGTATTTATAGACGATGTAGTTGAGGCAACAATTTTGGGTATTGAGAGAAAAGAAGCTAATGGTGAGGTTTTTAATGTAGGAGCGGGAGTACCAATAGATGTAATGACTGTTGCTATTTCTTTAAAGGAGCTTTATAATAGTACTGTCAATATTAGTATTTCTGGTAACTATAGATTAGGAGATATACGACATAATTTTGCAGATCTGACAAAAATAACAACAAAATTAGGTTTTAAACCTAAATGGAGCTTTAAACAAGGTATTAGTAAGTTCGCAGAATGGGTTAATGATCAGGAAGTAAAAACAGACAATTATGAAGACTCTCTTGAAGAAATGAAGAAAAAAGGTTTGTTTAAGTAATGGAACTGAATGGAAAAAAAATTATGGTTGTTGCTCCCTTGGGGGCATACTCTGAGGCAATTAGAAATATTATTGAGCAAATGGGTGGTGAAGCTCATTGTTTTGAAGAAAGACCATCGTTAGGTTTTTGGGTTAAATTTTTTATCCGTTACTTTCCTTATCTTATTAGAAAATGGACACAAGACTATTTTGATGAAATTGTTGTGAAAACAAAAGGTCAAAATTACGATATCATTCTTCTTATTAGGGGAGAAGCAATCACCCAAAAGTTTATTGTCGATCTGAAAAGCACACATAAGAATGTTAAGATCGTATATTATTTATGGGATTCATTAAATCATACAAAAGGACCACTAGATAAGTTGCATTTATGTGATAAAGTATTATCTTTTGATAAAATAGATTGTGAACAGTATAAGCTTGAGTTCAAGCCGCTATTCTATTTAAAAGAGTATGCTGAAATAAGTAGGTTAAATAAAAATAATCAGTATGAATTTACATTTGTAGGTACAATTCATAGCGATAGATACAAATTCATTAAGGAGTTTAGAAGTATTGCTCAAAAAAGAAATAAAAAGGTATTTTTCTTTCAGTTTTTAACAAGTAGGATTGCTTTTTATAAAATGAAATATTTTGATGGGGTATTAACTAAAGCAAAGCTTTCTGAATTTAGTTTAAAGCCACTGGCAAAAGCTGATGTTTTAGATGTTATTGCAAAAAGCAATATTGTAATTGATGCTCAACATCCTGCTCAAACAGGTTTAACAATGAGAACGATTGAAATGTTAGGGGCTAAGAGAAAATTAATTACTACTAATTCAGATATTAAAACTTATGATTTTTACAATCCTGCCAATATTATGATTGTAGATAAAGATAGTATTATAATTTCTGACCAGTTTTTAGATTCAGATTATGAAGATATAGATTGCAAAGTCTATGAAAGCTATAGAATAGATAATTGGTTACTAACGTTATTGAAAGGGGTAATTTAAGAAATTTTGCATATGATATACCCGAAGTTTAAGCAGTTTTGTGATTTAATTTGTGCCCTTGTGACCTTTATATTGATGTTACCATTGTTTTTTCTAATTATTCTATTTTTGATAGTTGCTAATTCAGGGAAGCCTTTTTTTACCCAGATTAGACCAGGGAAAAATGGTAAGTTATTCCAAATTATTAAGTTCAAAACAATGAACGATAAAAAGGATAGGTGTGGTAACTTATTACCAGATAAGCAGAGATTAACCAAAATTGGACAAATTGTTCGTAAATTATCTTTAGATGAAATACCACAATTACTTAATGTAATAAAGGGTGATATGTCTTTAATTGGTCCACGTCCTTTATTACCAGAATATTTGGAACTATATAACGATTTTCAGAAGCGCAGACATGAAGTTAAGCCTGGAATATCCGGATGGGCACAAGTGAATGGACGAAATGCAATTTCATGGGAGAATAAATTTGAACTCGATGTTTTTTATGTTGATAATATTTCCTTTTTACTTGATATGAAAATTATATTATTAACAATCAAGAAAGTTTTAGTTTCGGAAGGGATCAGTTCTGAAACTTCTGCTACAATGGAGGCGTTTAAGGGATCTTGATTTGACGTTTATTCTAAAAAAAACATTAATTTCGCTTAAAATACATTTGCAATGAGGTCAATTTTAAATAAAATAGAATTTTACTTACCGACTAATATATTATCAAATAATCAATTAGCTAAAGAATTTCCTGATTGGAATAGTAGTAACTTTGAAAAAAAAGTTGGGATTATAAATAGACATATTGTTGACACAAATGAAACAGCACTTGACCTAGCCATTGGTGCGAGTCAGAAATTATTAACAAGGTTTGATAAAAAAGAAATTGATTATGTGATCCTTTGTACTCAAAGTCCCGATTATCATCTTCCAACGACAGCATGTATTTTGCAAGACAAATTGGGATTAAGAAAAGATATTGGAGCATTTGATTTTAATTTAGGGTGTTCTGGGTATATTTATGGTTTATCTATATGCAAAGGATTGTTAAGTGCAGGTATAGCTGCAAATATTCTTTTTGTAGTATCTGAAACATATTCAAAATACATCCATAAAGAGGATAGATCAAATCGATCAATATTTGGAGATGGAGCAGCAGCAACAATTATAAGTAATGAAGATGTCAATTCAATTGGGAATTTCGTATTAGGTACTGATGGTAGTGGATTTGATAAGCTGATAGTTAAAAATGGTGGTTTGCGTTCGAAATGTGGTATTGATAATAGTGAATATTCATATGGGACAAATAATATAACATCGAATGATCATTTATATATGGATGGTCCAGAAATTTTCAATTTTACCATTGAAACTATTCCAAAGTTAGTAGCTGATACTTTATATAAAAATAATCAATCTTTGGATGAAATAGACTTTTTTGTCTTCCATCAAGCAAATAAATATATGTTGAATTTTTTAAGAAAAAGAATAGGTATTGCAAAGGAGAAATTTTGCATTAATTTTGAGAATAGTGGAAATACCGTTTCTGCAACTATTCCAATTGCAATTAAAAACTTACAAGCTCAATCGAAAATTAAAAAAGGTGATAAGCTTATGTTGGTTGGGTTTGGTGTAGGTTTATCTTATGGTGCTTTAATATTAGATATTTAAAAATAAAATTATGAAAATAGAAGAATTTATTGACTTGTTTGTTGAAGAATTAGAAATTGAAGATATAGAAGTTACACAAGATACTGAGTTATCTAGTTTGGCTGAATGGGACTCAATGGCAGTATTAGCAGTTATTGCTATTGCGAGTGAAAATTTCAACGTTAAAATTACAGCCATGCAATTAAAGGATGTTAAGCTATTGAAAGATATAATTAATTTAATTGGAGCTGAGCAATTTGAATAGTAATTATGGGAAAGACTTGTATTAGTGGAGTAGCAATAAAAGGAATATGTTCTGCAGTTCCTAAGAAAGTTGTAAAAACAGATGCTGTAAATTCTGTTTTTTCTGAAAAGGAGCTTAGGAAATTTATTAAAACTACTGGAATTAAAGAAAGACGTTTTGTGGAAGATGACGTTTGTGCGTCTGATTTAGGTTTTTATGCAGCTAATAAATTAATTGAAGATTTAGATATTGATAAAAACTCTATTAATGCTATTGTTTTTCTAAGTCAAACACCTGATTATAAGATCCCTTTTACTTCCAATATTCTTCAAGAAAAATTGGGTTTATCGACAGAGATATTTACCTATGATATAAATGCAGGATGTGCTGGTTATATTAGTGGATTGGCATTTTGTATGTCTCTTGCTAAAATGGACAATATAGATAAGGTATTGCTGATTACTGCAGAAACAATGTCAAAGATATTGAGTAAAAAGGATAGAAGTACATCATTAATGTTTGGAGATGGTGCAGCAGCTACATTAATAGAAAAAGATAAAAGTGCCGCTCCGGTTTTTATATCTTTAAATTCTGATGGGAAAGGATCAAGCGTAATCCAAATACCTGATGGTGGATGTCGTAATCCAATCTCAACCCAAAGTTTAGATAATCAAGAGTATGAGGATGGTAGTATTAGGAATAATACACAATTAATGATGAATGGTGGAGAGGTTTTTGATTTTACGATGAGGGTTGTGGCTAAAAATATAGCTGAAACCCTTGATTTTTCTGGATTTAGAAAAGGAGAAATGTCTTCTTATGTACTACATCAATCAAATAAATTTATTATTAACTTAATTGGTAATGAACTTGGGCTTGATAAAGAAAGGTTAGTGATAAATATTGACCGATTTGGAAATACAAGTTCAGTATCGATACCTTTAGCAATAACAAGTGATTTAAAAGGTGAGATTGAACAAACTGATAAGAACTTATTGCTTTCGGGATATGGTGCTGGATTAACTTATGGAAGTGCAATAATTAATTGTAAAAAACTAGAATATCTAAAATTAATTGAAGTATAATGATTTCGTTGAAAGGTAAAAATATTATAATAACAGGAGCTTCTTCAGGTATTGGAAGGCAATGTGCTATCACATTAAGTAAATGTGGGGCTAATTGTATTTTAATAGGACGAAATGTTCAACGTTTAGAAGAGACTTTAAGTAAATTGAATGGAGAAAATCACTTATATTATTCAGTCGATGTGAATAATACAGATGAAGTAGATAGCATAATTTCAAAAAGTGTTTCTAAATTAGGCAAGATATTTGGATTTATTCATGCAGCTGGTATTGAGATTACAAAACCTTTTAAAATGCATAAAATATCTGATTATGAAATTCAAATACGAACCAATGCTATTTCTGCTTTTGAAATAATGAAAACGGTTTCGAAGAAGAAGAATTTATCTCAAGAAGGAGCTAGTTTTATTGTAATATCATCAGTAATGGGAGCTTTAGGTCAACCAGGTTTGGTTGGTTATTGTGCCAGTAAAGGGATGCTGTCTTCTGGTATAAAGGCTATAGCACTAGAATTGGCATCTAAAAACATTAGAGTAAATACAATTTCTCCTGGTTATGTAACTGATACACCTATGGCAAAGCAATTCTTTAATGAAATACCAGATGAAAACCAAGTTGAGTTGAAGGCAATGCATTCCCTAGGTTGGATAGCTTCAGAAGATGTAGCGAATGGATGTTTATTCCTATTATCAGATTTAAGTACAAAGATTACAGGTACAAATTTATTAATTGATTCAGGGTATAGTGCAAAATAAAAAGCAAGTATATATAATTGGAGCTGGTGGAGCAGGTCGCGAAATTGAATCATGGTTTAGTCTAACATATTCAGATTCTTTAGAATGGAGTTTGATGGGTTTTTTGGATGATAATATGGGTGCATTAGAGGGCTATCCATCAAACTTGAAAATAGTAGGTCGAATCTCGGAAATGGAATTTAGTATCAATGACTATGTTATTCTATCTGTTGCAGATCCCGTTTTGAAAGAGAATATTTACAATAGGTTGAAGGGACAGGTGAAATTCTTTACTTATGTTGATAAAGATGTTATTGAAGGGAAATTTATTGAAATTGGTGAAGGCTCAATAATTTGTCCAAAGTGCATTATATCAACTAATGTTAAACTTGGGAAGTGCGTTTATATTAATAGTGGGACAAATATTGGTCATGATTGCAAGATAGGGGATTTTTCATCAATTATGGCTACTGTTGATTTGGGAGGTGAATGCATTCTTGAAGAAAAAGTTTATATGGGAACCAAATCAATGATTATTCCTCGAAGAAAAATACAGTCAAATATTTTAATTGGAGCAGGTTCCATAGTAATAAGAAATCTAAAAAAAGCTGGTACTTATTTTGGGTCTCCAGCAGTATTAATTAGTTAATAATGCCCAAATCAAATGTTTCAAGAAGTGTGTTTGTGTTTTCTGCAATGATTCTCTTGTGGTTCCTCCGAATGACCCTACCTGGAGTAAAATACCTATTCATACCCACATTCATTATATATTCTGCTTTTTTCTTTGTTAATTATCGTAAGTTTTATTTGCAGAAAAATTTTCTTGTAGAATTCCTTAAAACCTACAACCCATTATTAATACTAAGTCTTTTTTATATTATGGGCATTATTATTACTGGAAGGGTTTTAGAACGAAATATTAAAGACTTTTTTGAATTAGTAGTGGGACTGATATTCCTGTTTTATTATTTTACTTTAATCCATCAATCAAAAAAATCAGATACTTTAAGACTAATATTTAAGCAAATAGCTAGGTTTATAGGTATGTCATCAATAGTCGTAGCTTTAATAGGTTTAGTTAAGTTTATGCTTCAACTAAAAGGGATAGTTCTCCCTGTTGATACTCCTTTTGGAACATCGATTAATTCAGACAAAAATTTTTATTCATTGTATTCTTTCCTAGGAATAATAAGTTATATACCTCTACTTATTAAAAAGCAGAGTATGAGCAAAAGTTTGTTTATTCAATTAATTATTGGAACATTGTTAATTAATATTCTATTTTCATTTTCATATCGAGGTATTATAATATTAGTTTTGTTGTTAGTTGGATTAATAATTACTAATATTATTACATTAATAAATTCTAAACAAGCAAAAATAAAGAATATTAGGAATAATTCACTAATGCTCTTGTTTGGTGTAGTTCTTTTTGGGATTGTAATTAATTCTTTAAATGAAAATAAGATTGTACATCAGGTAACACATCATGTAAATGTGTACTTAAATAATACTCAAGAGCTAACATCAAACGCTTTCCATTTTAATAAATGGGAATACGCTATTGAATATTATCAGCAGCAACCATTTATTAATAAAGTATTTGGTAGTGGCTTTTCTTATCTTCAAGCTTTTGGGCAAGAATTTAATGAAAATAAGGAGCTTGTTGATTACCCTCATAATCCAATAATATCAGCATTACTTTATTCAGGTATAGTAGGTGCTGTATTTGCATTGCTATTTTTAATAATATCTGTGTATTACGGAATACTGTATTTTAAAAAGTATACGCTTTTTTCTTTAATGCTCTTCACAAGTTTATTATTTGTGTTTTTTAGTGGGAATAGTTTATTTAGCGTTCCTATCTTCCTTTTTCTGTTTTCCTTGTCATTTCTTATTCGTCATCAGGAAATTACAGAATTACATATTGATTTTAATTTAGATAAACCTGGTAGCCGTTTTGTTAAAGAGGCAACAGATTATATAATCGCAACTATAGTATTTATCGTTTTATTACCCTTTCTGCTTTTGACATCTCTTTTTATAGGAATTCTAAATGGATGGCCTATAATTTATAGTCAATCAAGGGTTGGGCAAAATGGTAAAGTGTTTGAACTTCATAAGTTTAGAACCATGGCTAAAGTAATATCAAATACCTCGGTTGCTTCTGCAGAATTTCACCGTATATCTAAATTTGGTAAAATTTTGAGAAGGACAAAAATTGATGAATTACCGGAACTTTGGAATATAATTCGCGGCGATATGAGTTTTGTTGGTCCGCGTCCAGATGTTTCTGGCTATGCAGATATGTTAATAGGTGACGATAAAGAAATTTTAAGTCTTAAACCTGGATTAACAGGTGTAGCTACTCTAAAATATGCAAATGAAGAGGAATTATTATTAAATCAAGATAATCCACAGCAACATAATGATGAAGTTATATTTCCTGATAAAGTAAGGATTAATAGAGCTTATATGAAATATTGGTCATTTTGGCTCGATATAAAAATTATTATCTTTACCGTCCTTAGGAAGCCCCTAAAAGAGGAGTGTTTTCAATAAGTAATTATTTAGATATGAACGAAAAAATTTGGCTTTCATCTCCACACATGAGTGGAAAAGAGCAAGGATATATACAAGAGGCTTTTGATAAAAATTGGATTGCACCATTAGGTCCAAATGTTGATGGTTTTGAGAAAGAATTAGGCGAATACATTGGCATTCCGCATGTTTCAGCCCTAAGCTCAGGTACAGCAGCTATTCACTTAGCTCTAATAATGATTGGTGTTAAACAAAACGATGAGGTTCTTGCATCATCATTTACTTTTTCGGCCACTGTTAATCCTATTGTTTATCAAGGGGCAACACCTATTCTAATCGATTCTGAAAAGGATTCTTGGAATATGAGTCCAGAGCTGTTAGAAGAAGCAATAAAAGACCGAATTGAAAAAGGAAGAATACCTAAGGCAATTATTGTTGTACATCTTTATGGCATGCCTGCCAAGATGAAACCAATCCTTGAAATTGCCAAGAAATATGAAATACCTGTAATTGAAGATGCTGCAGAAGCTTTGGGAAGTGAATATCAAGACCAAAGGTGTGGTTCGTTAGGTGATTACTCTATTCTTTCGTTTAATGGAAATAAAATAATTACAACAAGTGGTGGTGGTGCATTAATTTCTAGAAATAGAGAAGCTATAGTAGAATCTCGTTTTTTAGCAACTCAAGCTAGGGATAATGCTCCTCATTATCAACATTCAGAAATAGGCTATAATTACCGAATGAGTAATATTGTAGCAGGTATTGGTCGCGGTCAGCTTGAAGTTATTGATGCTAGGGTGAAGCAGCGTAGAGCAAATTTTGACTATTACTTATCGGAGCTTGGGAAAATTGACGGAATAACATTTTTAAGACAACGCCCCGGTGCCTATTCAAACTATTGGTTAACTACTATTTTGGTTAATCCTGAGTTAACAGGTGGAATAACACGTGAAGATATTCGTTTGGCTTTAGAGAAAGAGAATATTGAGACTCGTCCACTATGGAAACCAATGCATTTGCAGCCTGTTTTTGAAAAATATCCAGCCTATGTGGACGGAACATCGGAGAAATTGTTTGAAGATGGATTATGTTTACCCTCGGGTTCAAACCTTACTATGGAACAAAAGGAAAGGGTAGTGAATGCTATGCTTAAAGTTTTGAATAGATAATATACATAAATCGTATAATCAGAATAGAGTTTATATAAAGCCTTTTAAGGGCAAATATCCGAGTTGCGAAATGAGTCTTTTTTATGAAAGCCTCTATTGTAAACGCAAGCTTAATACATTAAGTTTGCATTTGAAATAGAAACTATATGTAGTTTAATTATTTGAAAATGACATTGTTGCAACGATTGTTAAATAGCCCAATAGTTAAAAACCTAAGTATTCTTGTTTCAGGTACGGCTATTGCTCAGCTAATTGTTATAGGTTTTCAAATTGTACTACGTAGAGTTTATTTACCTGCCGATTTTGGTGCGTTTGCTGTGTACATGAGCGTGGTAGGGATTTTAGCTACTGTTTCGTCATTAAGATACGAGCAAACTATTTTGTTGCCAGAAAAAAAGATTGATAGTATAAAATTATTTAAGCTTAGTGCTCTTTTGGCTTTTGTTTTTTCGCTTTTATCTTTTGTGCTATTCCTATTGTTTCAAAATATATTAATTGAATGGCTTAATTTTCCTAAAGCTTATACAAGTTGGTTCCTAGTAATTCCATTAACAATTCTTGTTTTTAGTATTTCACAAGCTCTAAATTTTTTTTTAATAAGAGAAAAACGTTTTTCATTATCCTCGTCTAATAAAGTAATACGTAGAGCAAGTGAGGGAATTGCTCAAGCCGGATTTGGTTATATTGGAAAATCGTTTGGTTTGTTTATTGGCGATATAATAGGGCAAATTGTTGTAATAATACGCACTGCATTTAAAATTAAAGCTACCTTAAAAGGTAAATTTAAATATACAGATTACATTGACATTGCAAAACAATATAAAGCCTTCCCTTTGAAAAATGGCTTGCCCTCGTTATTTAATGCTTTAAGCTTATTACTTCCTATTATTATCTTAAACAGATTGTTTAACGAAGAGCTTACAGGTTATTTTGATTTAGCCAGAATGGTTTTAATAATACCATTGTCTTTAGTAACAGCGTCATTGTCACAGGTTTTGTTACAACGCTTTACCGAAAAGAATAATCTAAAGCAAAGTATTAGAAAAGAAGCTTTTGGTACATTTGGAAGTCTTTTGATATTTGCATTAGTATTTGGAATTGTAATTCAGTTTTTTGGCGAGCCTATTTTTAAATTTGTATTTGGTAAACAATGGGGAGCATCAGGGTCTTATGCATCTATTTTAGTGTGGGCTTTTGCTTTTAAATTTGTTATATCACCATTCAATATTACATTTACAGCATTCCAAAAAATTGGAGTTTTGTCTATATGGCAAAGCATATACTTTTTATTAATACTTTTGTTAAATTGGCTTCCGTTTAAATCTATTGAGGAGTTTTTATATGCCTATTTAGCCATTGAAATAATTAGCTATAGTATTGTGGGAGTTTTTAATTTTGTTTTAATTGCTAAATACGAGAGCTCAATTAAATGTTAAAGTTTACAATAGAATTCAGATTAAAAATATTTTTTAATTAGCGCATTAGCGGTAAAAATATAAACGTGACGAATAAAAAAACTAAAATCTGTCATTTAACTTCGGTACATCCACCGTTCGATATTCGCATTTTTTACAAGGAGTGTGTTTCATTAGCTAATAATGGATTTAATGTAACTTTAATAGCACCTATTGAAAAACCAATTACTAAACAAGGAGTAACAGTTTTTCCAATTGTATTGCCAACAGGCAGACTAAAAAGAATGCTAGTTGTTACATTTAAAATGTTAGGTTTAGCTTTGCAACAAAAAGCAAAAATATACCATTTTCATGATCCTGAATTAATGCTTTGTGGAATTATTCTTAGCTTAGTTGGAAAGAAAGTTGTTTTTGATATTCATGAAAATATTAGCATCTCATTAATTTCGAAAGATTGGTTACCAAAATCGTTGAGAAAGATTGTTAGCATGATTTATCTTCTTTTCGAGAAAATTTCCTTATTATTTTATAATGAATTAGTATTAGCCGAACAATCATATTTAAATCAATATTCTAAAAATAAATCTACGATAGTTTTAAACTATCCCATAGCAAATAATTTAAACTATGAGCAAACCGACTATTCATATCCTATAAAATTTATTTATTCAGGAGTTGTTCATTCTTTACGTGGAATTTGGGAAATGCTTGAAGTTATTAAGGAATTGGTAGATCATGGATATAATGTATATCTTGATTTAGTAGGTGAGGTTCGTCCATTTAAACTAAATACGGAACTAGAATTGTATATAATGCAAAATAAATTGGAATCGAGAATTAATATTTTTGGTAAAGTGGATTTCTCTGAGATTACCAGCTTTTTAAACAAAGCAGATATTGGTATTTCATTATTGCAGCCCATACCAAACTATAAAGAATCACTCCCCACAAAAATATTTGAATACATGCAGCATGGCTTGCCAGTAATTACTAATAATTTTGAATTGCTTAAAACTTATGTCGAGAAAGAAAGCACTGGAATATGTATAGACTACAACAATATAGAATCAGGAGTTAGTGAAATAATCAAACTAATAAATGATAAAGCCAGAATGAAACAAATGTCGGAAAATGGAATTAGATTAACACAAGAACAATGGAATTGGCATTCGCAAGAGAGTAAGCTTATTGAATTGTATAATAGCATGTTAAAAGTAAAATAACAAAAAATAAAAAGAACAAATAGTTAAAAGTAAAATCTAGTATCTAGTGCTTGCAAGAAAACTCGATCTCTGATAAAAGGGCCTCAAGAATGAGGCTTTCGACTAGCCTAAGGCTAAAAAAATCATGAGTTTACTTTTGTAACTGACTGATTAAAATGCAAGAGTAACGAAATTGTTGGAGTTTTCTTACAGAGTATATCTAACATCTAATATCTAAAATGGGAATAAGTATTGTAATACCGTGTTTAAATGAAGAAAAGTATATTTCTGATTGTTTATTATCATTAATAAATAATGGCTATGAGGATACTGAATTTGAAATTATTCTGATAGATGGAGGAAGTACCGACTCTACTTTGAATATAGTGGCGACTTTGCAAGAGAATTATTCCTTTTTGAAAGTGATTCATAATGCCAAACAAAAAACACCATTTGCGTTAAATTTAGGAATTGAGAATGCACAGTTTGATACAGTGATGATTGCAGGAGCGCATGCTAAATACCCTGAAAATTACTTGTCGGAATTAGAGCAACTATTAGAAAAAGAGGAAATTGATATTATTGGTGGAGCAATTAATACCTGTGTGAAAAATGATAATTCTAAATCAAGAGCAATACAATTTGTTTTAACCAATAAATTTGGAGTTGGCAATTCGGTTTTTAGAATAGGTACTGACGAATTAGTTGAGGTTGATACTGTACCTTTTGGATTATATCCGAAAGCTGTTTTTGAAAGAGTGGGAGTGTATAACGAAAAGTTAATACGTAATCATGATATAGAATTATCTAAACGAATAAAGCTAAATGGATATAGTATCTGGTTATCTCCAGAGCATTTCGTTGATTATTTTGCTCGCGAAACATTTTTAGCTTTAGCCAAAAATAATTATGGAAATGGTTTTTGGAATGCTAGAACTCTTATAATAACAAAAAAACTATCATCGCTAAGCATTAGGCATTACATACCACTTGTATTTGTATTAGCGCTTATGCTGCCAATTTTATTGGCTTTGTTTGTTTGTCCTTATGCAATTTTGCTATCAGTATTTGTTCTGTTTATATATTTAGCTTTTTTAACAAAAATTGTTTTATTCAATAAAAATAAGCTGAATTTAGTTTATACTATTTGGGCATTTTTATGCCTGCATTTTTCTTATGGTATTGGTACTTTAATGGGGTTTATAAATAGTTTAGCTTTTTGGAGAAAATAAAATGAGTTGGATCAATCAATATAAAGAGCTTTTAGTAAATCAAGGAGTTAAATTTTTTGAGTATCAAGGAGTTTTGTTTCATGAATATAACCAGATAATTATTCCAAGAGGTCCGTTGAAAGTTGATAAACAACCTATTGTTAATGCAAACCAGGTGTTAAGTAAACTTAAAGGAAAACTTCTTTGGTGGTCCTATTATTCTGACACTTTAAAAGATTCTGATTGGTACGGAGTGATAAAAGATAAACATTTTGAGTTAAGTGAATATGCTTCATCTAACTTGCGTAATCAAATTAAAAAAGGAATCAATAATTTTGAGATAAAACAAGTGAAGGCTGAATATATTCAGCAATATGGATTTGAGGTTTATGAAAAGGTGCAATTGTATTACTTCAAAAATATTATAGTAAATAAAGAGTTGTTTTTTAAAAAATTAGAAGCTTTTGCTAAAGCAAAAGATATTGTTGAATTATGGGGGGTATTTAAAAACGAAGAGTTGGTTGGTTATTGTGAAATTAACCTTTATGATAAACTTGAAGCAAATATTTCTGAATTAAAAATATTACCTGAGTATAATAAGCTTTATGCCTCTTATGCACTATTTCATACTTTGTCTGCGGAATATTTAAAGAATAGAGAATTCAATTATATAAGTGATGGTTATCGAACCTTATTGCATAATACTGGAATTCAGGATTTTCTAATTAGGAAATTTGGGTTTTATAAATTGCCTTTAAAGCTTAATGTACATATACGATTCCCTCTGAATTTTATAATTGAAATTTTGTTTCTTTTTAGAAAGCTACCCTTCTTACCAAATTCTTTACAATCTGTTTTTAAGTTGGTGGCGGTATCTAAAATAAAAAATCCGACCTAAGCCGGATTTTAATTTCTATAATGCAGAATCTTTAATTAGTTTTCTAATTGCTTTTCGCCTATCCCATAACAAAATGAAAACAAAGCCCATGGCAAATCCAATCTTAATATATTTTATAATTATTTTAATAAATGAGTTTTCTTGTACTCTAGGAATAGTAAAATCTTGAGTAATTTCAAAAGGTTCTGTTGATAAAAATAGTTCTTTTTCAATTATTTGTTGTTGTTCGTAAAGGGGCATAATATCGTTATGAAACAGCAATAATTCTTTTTCGTTTAAAACAATTAAATCGCCATCTTTACTATTATTGTTATTATTTTCAAAGTATTGTATATCCTTTAAACTATCTATATCGTTTATCTCTTTTTTTAATTTACTAATAAGTTCTTTTTTTTGAATTAATCTAATTTGGTTCATGTTTTTTACGCGCTTATTCTTTTCAAGAAACATAAACATTTTATCTTTAATTTTTTGCGTAAGACTTGTGTCGTAAAGCTCAGTTCTAATGCAGAAAGAATAATTCATTCTCATATTTATTAAGGTAGTATCTGTTACAATACTGCCACTTGTTTCCTCTACATTATCCCAAATACTATCATTATTATAGTCAAGTACATATTTTGCCGTGATACTTTTAATATTCAACAATTCTGTTTTTGAGAATTCATTCTCGTAATTCCAGTTGTTTATATATTGAATTACTTCAACATTGCTAATAGTGTGCGAGATACCAAAAAGTTCACTTTTATAAAATGGTTTTGTAAGTTTTGATGCTGAAAAGCCTGTTATGCCAGCTACAACAACTACTATTATCAAAAATAGCATATTTCGCAAAAAGAAATATAAAACAGCTAAGAAAATTCTAGTTACCCAATTCCAAATGTTTTCAAATAATTCAATTAAGTCAATTTCTTGCGGTGTGTTTTTTTGATCAGTCATAAATAGATTTATTTTTTATTGATGTCAAAAGTATAAAATTTTAAGCAATGTTTCATAATCATTTACTTTTGTATGGTCAGAATTATAATTATAAAATTCTATTAGTGTTTTTATTAATATAACTAGGGTTTCTTTGTTAGAACAAGCTTTGAAATATGCCTGTTTATTTTCTAATTTTTGTTGTTTAATAAATTGAGTCACCTCTTTTTTGCCAAAAACTACTCCCTTATTAAAAGGATTTATGTAAAACAAAACTTCATTTTCAATTTCCTCGTTAAACGGAGAACCTGATAAATCTTTATAGCAAAGAATAAAGTTTTTTGGTAAAGCTACTCCATATATGGGTAAGTCTAAGCTTTGTGCAATGCTTGCATAAAGAATGGCTAATGCTATTGGACTTCCTTTTTTTGTTTGAAATAGGTGGTTAATAAAATGGCTTTGAGCTGATTTATGAAAACTGCTATTACGAGAAAAACCATGAACATCAAAAAGTATATGATTAATGATTTTTGTTTTCTCTAAAGCTGTTAGCTGAGTGCTAATCTCCAACCAAATGTTTTTCTTTATTTTTTCTATTCCATTTTCTATTTCTTGTTTGTTAATATCAGGGTATTGGTATTGTGAAATTATAATAGCTCCCATCAACAAATCGTTTGAACCACTTTCAACCCATTGCTTTAATTTTAATTTTATATTGTTAAATTGAATATCTTGTGTAATATTCTCAATTCTAGATTGAAATAGTTCATCTAAAGAATTTTCCCATGCTTCTTCTAAATAATGTACCACTTCAGTTCCAAGATTATTTAGTTTTGACCTTACCGCTTCAAAAACATTTCGGTCTGGGTCATCCAAAAGATTTATTAATGACTTTATTTCTTTTTCATCAATCATTTTTACTGAGCTAATCTTTCAAGTATGGTTAATATTAAGGCCTTTACCGGTTTTTTATAATCTTTACTATAGTCTTTTCTAATTCTGTTGGCAATTATACAGCAAATGGTTAAAGCATTGTGTCCAAGTAATTTTGAAAGACCGTAAATTGCAGAACATTCCATTTCGTAATTTGTAATTTTATTATCATCATATTCAAATGCAGTAATTTTCTCATTAATACTTGCATCCTGTATAGCTAATCTTAATACACGCCCCTGTGGTCCATAAAATCCTGGAGCTGAAATAGTCATGCCTTTTCGCATGTCAAAGGCTACTTTTTCTAATAAATATGATGATCCATTAACAAAATAAGGTGAAGTAAGTTGTTTATTCCAGTCCATGTAGGATTTAAACTTATCTTCAATCTCATTATTAGTGATATTATTACGATTAGCATAATAATTAATAAGCCCATCGAAACCTATAGCCATTTCAGAAGCAACTGGAGTATCCACAGGAATATCTGCTTGTAAAGCTCCTGACGTACCAATTCTTATAAAATTTAGTTTGCGATGCTCTTTTTTTACTGTTCTAGTTTTTAAATCAATATTAGCCAAAGCATCAAGTTCATTAACAACAATATCAATATTGTCAGTACCAATACCTGTAGAAATAACACTTAGACGTTTCCCCTTGAAAGTACCTGTATGAGTAATAAATTCGCGATTCTGTTTTTTTATTTCAACAGTATCAAAAAAGCTTGATACTACTTCAACACGATCCTGATCGCCAACAAGGATGATCGTATCTGCTATATCCTTAGGTAATAAGTGTAAATGGAATATGCTTCCATCTTTATTTAATATAAGCTCTGATTCGCCAATAGGTTTCATCGTTAGTAAGTAGTTTATCGTTAAAATGAATAATAATTGTCTTTATAATATAATCATATAATATTAATTATAAATTTGCAGTATAAAGCTCAAATGTAATTAAAAAGATGCAACAAGCATAAAGCAAAATAATAGTAAAATTATTAAACTGATTATTTTAATTTTGTGGTTGTATTTGGTAATTAACTATAATATTTACACAGATGAATACACCAATGAGTCATATTCTTGTTCCTGTAGATTATTCTGATAAAGCTGTTTTTGGATTAGAAATGGCAAATATCTTAATAAATAAATATGGGGGTAAAGTTACGGTAATAAATGTGTTAAAAGGAGTTGATCCAATTTGGTCTGAGTTTTTCACAGATGATGAAAGAGATAGACTTTTGGATAAGCTAAAAAAACATCTTGAGAATTTTTGTAAAAAGCATTTATCTGCTAAAAATGCCGATATTGATTTTGTAATTGAAAAAGGAAAACTTTGCGACACAATATTAAAAACAGTTGATGAGCGTAATATTTCTACTATTGTAATGGGAACTAGTACGGTAGATAATATTAAAAAATGGATTATTGGTACAAATGCTCTTAGGGTTGTTACAGAAGCTAAGTGTCCGGTAATTACAATTAAAGAGCATCCTAAAGTTGATTGTATTGAACGTATTATTTTACCACTCGATTTGGCAAAAGAAACACGAGAGAAAACAGTGGATGCTGTAGCTTTGGCTATAAAATTTAATGCTACTATTCATGTAGTTTCTGCCCAAACTTTTACTGATGAAACAATACATAAGCGCTTAGAACTGCAACTTAATCAAGTATTGAAATTTATTGAAAAGCATGAAGTTACTTGTTCAGGCGAAATATTAAAGGTAAACGATAGGGTAGATGGCGTACTTAATTTTATCCAAGAAAAAAAAGGCGACTTAATTGTTATTACAACGCATCAACAGTTGGAGTTTGTTAATTCTTATATGGGATCGTTTGCAAAAAGCATAATTCGCTCATCAAATATCCCTGTTATGAGTATTGTTCCTAAAATTAAACATCATGTGGTATTTAGTATGCCTGCAACATAATTGAATCCCAATTTATGGGCTATGCATAGCAGCCCCGCCCGCCAAAGTTCATAGGTGGGCAGCTTGCTGTAAATAATTATTTAAAATTAACTTGAAGCCTTTTGATTTATTGTGAAGTGTTTCATATAATCTTTAAAAAAATATTAAAATGAAAAAACCTCAAAATTTTGTAGTTGCAGCAGTTGCTGTATTATTTGTGATTATCTTACTAGGTAATAGGTTGTTTATAACTCTTGACGCTACTGAGCGTGGTGTTCTATTTAAACCTTTTAGCGTTGGATTGGATAAAGATAATGTTTATGGTCCTGGTTTTCATATGATTGCTCCTTGGAATAAAGTTTATGTTTTTAATGTGCAAGAGCAAAAGAGTGAAGAACCAATGGATGTGCTTGATAGAAATGGTCTTTCGGTAAGCATTGATATAACTGTTCGTTTTTATCCTGTGTATAATCGTATTGGATATTTGTACGAAGGCTTTATGATGGATTATGCTAATTTGCTTGTTATACCTGAGATTAGATCAACAGTAAGACAAGTTGCGGGACGTTATACTGCTGAAGAAATTTATTCAACTAAACGTCAGGAAGTGGAAAGTTCTATTATTAAAGAAGCTGGTGATAAGCTTATGGAGAATAATATTCAGATGAAAGCCTTACTAATTCGTTCAATAAACCTACCAGCTGATATTAAGCAGGCAATTGAATCTAAACTTAAAAAAGAGCAAGAACAGTTAGCTTACGAGTTTAGATTAGAGACTGAGAAACTTGAAGCAGAACGTAAAAGAGTTCAAGCTGAAGGTGAAGCGCGTGCTAATAAAATCATTAATTCTAGTTTAACTCCACAGCTTTTAAGAATGCGTGGTATTGAGGCTACTTTAGAATTGGCAAAATCGCCAAACTCAAAAGTTGTTATTGTCGGCAGTACTAAAGATGGCTTGCCATTAATATTAGGAAATAACTAGTTTTAATAAACTAAATAAAAAAAATGCCTCTTTGTAAACAATGTGTTTTTCAAAGAGGCATTTTTTTATTAAACTTCAAATATCAAAATACAAATTTCAAATATATAAAGTCTAGCATCTTGTGTCTAGTATATATCAAATAGTCTCTAAAGTCTAGACTCTAAGCTGCTTTTTAAGTATTTTCCTGTATATGATTTTTTACACTTAACCAGTTGCTCAGGTGTTCCTTCAAAAATAATGCTGCCACCGTCTTTTCCTCCATCAGGCCCGATGTCAATTACCCAATCGGCATTTTTAATTATTTCATGGTTATGTTCTATTATTATTATAGAATTGCCTTTGCTAATTAGTGCATTAATCGATTTCAATAAATTATTTATATCATGAAAATGTAAGCCTGTGGTTGGCTCATCAAAAATGAATAACATTGGTTGGTTATTTTTTTCTTTTGTTAAGAACGAAGCTAGTTTAATTCGTTGGCTTTCGCCACCGCTTAAAGTACTCGACGACTGCCCAAGCTTTACATATCCTAATCCTACATCAATTAAGGTTTGTAGTTTTTTAACAATCTTATTGGTTATAGTATTTTTATTAGTGCTAAAGAATTCCACAGCTTCACTAATGGTCATATCCAATATCTGATGTATGTTCTTCTTCTGGTAGTTAATTTCCAAAACATTTTGCTTAAAGCGCTTACCTTTACAGCTTTCACAAACCAACTCTACATCAGCCATAAATTGCATCTCAACTCTAATAATACCATCACCTTGACATTCGTCGCAGCGCCCACCATCAACATTAAACGAAAAATGCGATGGTTTAAAGCCCATTAGTTTTGAAGCTTTTTGTTCCGAGAATAGTTTTCGAATTTCATCGTAAGCTTTTATATAAGTAACTGGGTTTGATCGTGATGATTTTCCTATTGGGTTTTGATCAACAAATTCAACATCAGTAACTAATTGCAAATCGCCACCTAAGCTATCAAAATGACCAGATTGATCTGAATGTCCTCCATATCGTTTTTTCAACGCTGTATAAAGTACTTTATTAATTAATGAAGATTTACCAGAGCCTGACACTCCAGTAACCACAGTTAATATGTTGAGAGGAAATTTAACAGTTAAGTTTTTTAGATTATTCTCACGTGCACCTTCTAATAATATAAAGTTATTCCACTTTTTTCTGGTTAATGGAATAGGAATTGTCATTTGGTGGTTAAGATATTTTGTTGTTAAGCTATTTTTACTTTCTAAAAGTTGCTCATGTGTACCAGCAAAAACAACCTCACCACCATGTCGGCCAGCTAATGGACCAATATCAATAATATAATCAGCAGCTCGAATAATATCCTCATCATGCTCAACAATTATTACTGAATTGCCAATTTTTTGCAGATTTCTTAGAACTGAAATTAGTAATTCTGTGTCTCTGGAGTGTAAGCCAATACTTGGTTCATCTAATATGTAAAGAGAACCTACCAAGCTGCTACCTAATGATGTTGCCAAATTTATTCGTTGCGATTCACCACCACTTAAAGTAGATGAAAGGCGATTCAGGGTTAGATACCCTAAGCCAACATCGAGTAAAAATTGTATTCTATTATTAATTTCTACAAATAAACGTTTTGCAATTTTCTGTTCATGCTCATTCAGTTCTAAATACTTAATAAAAGTTGATAATTCATTAATAGGTAGTGAAACTAATTCTGATATTGACTTATTATTGATTATAACATAATTAATTTCTTTTTTAAGACGTGAGCCTTTGCAATCTGGGCATGTTGTTCTACCTCTATATCTTGAAAGCATTACTCTATACTGAATTTTATATGCTTTTTCTTCAATGTAATTAAAAAATTTATTGAGTCCTTTAAAATATTTATTCCCGGTCCATAATAGTTCTATTTGATCATTGCTTAATTGATTTACAGGCTTATGAATAGGAAAATCGAACTTATCGGCATTATATATTATATCATTTTTCCATTTACTCATTTTTTCGCCTCTCCAGCAAGCAATAGCCTCTTCATATATCGATAGGCTTTTATTAGGAATAACTAAGTCTTGATCAATGCCAATAGTTTGACCGTATCCCTCGCATTTAGGGCAAGCTCCAAGTGGGTTGTTAAAGCTAAACATATTTACCGATGGTTCTTCAAAAGTAATTCCATCGGCTTCAAACTGGTTTGAGAAAAACTGTTGTGGTGTTGAGTTTTCTAGTAGTATTTTAATAATACATGTACCATGTCCTTCAAAATAGGCGGTCTGCGTTGAATCAGCAATACGACTCAAAGTGTCTTGCTCAGGGTTGGTTTGTATTCTATCTATTACAATATTAATATTCTTGCTTTTGCTCGATAAATCGAATTCCTGAATTTTAATAATAGCATTATCTACCTCAATACGAGAGAAACCTTGTTGCTGAAGTACGTCTAGCGCCTGTTCAATGCTTCTTCCGTTTGCCAACTGAAGAGGCGAGAGAATTAATGCTTTTGTATTTTCAGGAAAACTATTCAGGTAATTTAAGATGTCTTGTGTGTAGTGCTTTTTTACAATTTTTCCAGAAATAGGAGAGTAGGTTTTACCAATACGGGCATATAGTAGTTTTAAATAATCATATATTTCTGTAGATGTTCCTACCGTTGACCTTGGGTTTCGAGTATTAACTTTTTGCTCAATGGCAATAGCTGGTGGTATTCCTTTAATAAAGTCTACTTCAGGTTTGTTAATTCTACCTAAAAACTGACGGGCATACGATGATAGGCTTTCTACATATCTCCGTTGCCCTTCGGCATATAATGTATCGAAAGCTAACGACGATTTTCCACTTCCTGATAATCCTGTGATAACTACAAGCTTGTTTCGTTCAATTTTTAAATCTATATTTTTTAAATTATGAACTTTAGCACCTTTTATTTCAATATATTTTGATTGTTTTTTCTTAACCATTATTCATATCTAATTATCTGTAATACATGTATGTAATTACACTTCTTACTTGAATATGTTCTATTTTTATACAAAGGTTACTTATTTTTTGACCAAATCATTAGCAATGGAATATTTTTTTTATATATTTGTTTCATACCTAAATAATATAAACTTAAAACAAAGGAGGAACTGCTTATAGAAACATAATTACGCTAAACTAAAGAGGAGGTAGTTATGGATAAACGTGATCTAGATGATTATAGTTTAATTAAGCAGTATTTGGGTGGTAATTCTCAAAGTCTGGAATTGTTAATTAACAGACACAAAAATAAAGTATTTTCATACATTTTACTAGTTGTTAAGAATCGTGAATTAGCTGAAGATATCTTTCAAGATACTTTTATTAAAGTTATAAAATCGTTACATGCTGGTAAATATAAAGAAGAAGGTAGGTTTGTATCTTGGGTAATGCGCATTTCGCATAATTTAATTATAGATTATTATCGTAAAGCAAAACATATTAAAACAATTGCCGACGATGATATTGAAGCACCTTTATTTAATTCAGCTAAATTTTCGGATGATACTATTGAAGATTTATTGGTAAGTGAGCAAATTAATGCCGATATAAAATTGCTAATTGAGGATTTGCCTGACGAGCAACGAGAGGTTGTGAAACTACGATATTATTTTGATATGAGTTTTAAAGAAATTTCTGATCAAACGGAGGTAAGTATTAATACTGCTTTGGGTAGAATGCGTTATGCTATTATAAATCTTAGGAAACTAATTGAGAAATCAAAAATTGATTTGGTAAAAGCATAGCTTCAATTCTAAAATACCTAGTTTTTTTTTTGAGCAATGGATAATAATTGCTTCAAGTGTTCGTTTTATCTTTATAAACTAAAAATAATTCGAGCGTATGATTAGAATCTCTACTTTATTTTATCATGTGAAAAAGATGGTGGGAGCACAAAAAGAATTTGAAGCAAACGAGTTTATTAAAAGAGCTTTGCATCAAGAATTTTCTCCATCTGACAAAACACTAAAAAGTATTAAAGCATTTTCCGATGCTTATAATTACACAAAATCGGATAGTGGTATTGGTTTTGAAACAGTACTAAACTAAAAAATAAAGCGGCTTTTGCCGCTTTATTTTTTGTCTAATTTATATATTCTGAATTCCTCATTTTATATATCATCAATAATTACATCCTTTTTTTCTTGTTTTGTTTTCTTTGCTTTTTTTATCTTTTCTATATTTTCTGGCAGATAAAGTTTTTTTGTAGCAATATCAAGTTTATTGTGTAATACTTGAAAAATCTTAACTGGGTCGGGGAATTCGAATTTAACCTCTCCATTTTTTGATGGAAAACTAACATAAGCTATATTATTTTCTCTATTATATCTATATCCAAAGGTAATACCATCAATAGTTGTATAAACCAATGAACCATGCTTCTCTTCTTTTTTTCTTGCCTTATAATTACTTAATATTTTATTTAAAGCTAGTGTAAGTTCAGGATATTCACTTTCATCTATATATGCAAAGTAGTGTTTGTTTATTATAGGTGCACTTTCTGAAATGTAACCTGGTTCAAGAAATAACTCTAATTGAATGCCAGTAATTTTATTCTGGGAGTTTAGTTCAGAGTATTCTACCGCCTCCAATGTTAATTCAGTTTTATTGCTTCCTCTAATTTGGTATAGATACCATGAATTCATAGAATGCAAAACATGAGGCATGTTTAATGATTCTCTAATTTTTGAACTTTGAGTATTTTGCGCTTCTGCAAAATTCCAACTCAAATTAATAATTAATAGTACTAAAGTAATCTTTAAAATATTCATATCTCTTTATTTAATGCTTGAACAAAGAACTAATGTACAAATTAGAAATAAAATAGAAGAATAAAACGACTTTAAAAACAGATAGATAAACAGAAAGGTCTGTGAATTTCGATGAATTCACAGACCTTTTTATGGTAATTTAATTCTGTTTTTAGCTATTTCTTAGTTATAATTTTATCAGCTTCAGCTTTTCCACATGCAAGTGCTTCAAGGTTTTTGTTTACAATATCTTCACCTTTTTTGCCAAAAATATCCTTAATTCCTTCTTGTAAAATTTTATAAGTAATACCGTTCAAAAATGGAGAGCTAGCGCCAAGCATAACCATATTCATCGATCGTTTCGACTTTATTTCTGCTGCAATAGCATCAGCGTCAAGCATAATTACATTTGAAAGCTTTTTTAATTGATTTAGAACCTTTTCAACTTCAGGATAGTTCGGAATGTTTTTGAAAGGTTTTGTATTAGTTACCAAATAACCTGTTTCCGATAAATATGGTACATATCTTAAAGCTTCCATAGGTTCAACTGCAATAATTAAATCTGCTTTGCCCTTTGGAATTAAATCAGAATAAATTGGCTTGTCTGAAATACGAAGATGCGAAAATACATCGCCTCCACGTTGACTCATACCATGTGTTTCAGCTTGTTTTAAATACATTTTATTCTTTAAAGCTGCCATGCCAATTGAAGTGGCTATAGAAAGTATACCTTGTCCTCCAACTCCGGCTAATATTATATTTGTTTTCATCGTTGTCTATTTTAGATTTTTCCTTTTCATTTTAATGTCACGTGCATGTTTCTGAATACATACCCTGCGTGGTATAATTACAGAAACGCCATTGAAGTCAAGTTCTTCTTTTAATACCTTATACATTTCATCATGGTTTTTTGCTATTGGTAAAAGAACTTTTATATGATCAGGATGAACACCAACACCTTCGCAAATTTCTTCAATTTTTCCTTTTGCTGCTGAATCTTGACCACCGGTCATTGATGTTGATTCATTATCTGAAATAATAATGGTAATAGGACTGTTTTCGTTAACGGCATCTAATAAACCAGTTATTCCACTATGGGTAAATGTAGAATCGCCTATTACACTTATTGCAGGTACTAAACCAGCATCGGCAGCACCTTTTGCCATAGTTATAGATGCACCCATATCTACACAAGTGTTAATTGCATTGTACGGAGGTAAAGCACCAATTGTATAACAACCAATATCGGAAAATACCCGCCCTAAAGTGTAATGGTCGGCAATAACTTTATTTAAAACAGTATAAACATCGTGATGACTACAACCAGCACACAATGCAGGTGGACGACCAGCAACTAAGTCTGAAGTTTCAGCTTTATCGGTAGTTGGCAAATTTAGTGCTCGCGCAACAAGATCAGGATTTAATTCCCCATCGCGAGGTAAAGCACCATTTAATCTACCTGAAACGTTTTCTTTTTCCATGTATCCTTTTAAATGCTCCTCTACAATTGGATATCCTTCCTCAAGAACCAATATTTCAGTACACTCATCGTAAAGCTTTTGAATTAACTTGCGTGGTAAAGGGTATTGCGATACTTTTAATACAGGGTGTGGACATCCGTCAGGATAATTTTCCATTAAGTAATTTATAGAAATACCACAAGCAATAATTCCTTTAGATTTATCTGAACCCTCAATATAATTATTAAAAGAGCTTACTTCAGCATCTTGTTCAAATTGCTTTTGTTTATTCAAAAGCCCTTTGTATTGCTTGCGTGCAATAGATGGAAGTAAAATAAACTGAGTAGGATTTGATGGAAGTTTTAATTCGTTTTCAGGTAATACCTCTTTTAGCTCTACAATTGATCTTGAATGAGCCAAACGGGTTGTTATGCGTATCATTACTGGCACACCAAATTTTTCAGATAATTGAAAACCTGAATAAGCCATGTCGTATGCTTCTTGCTGGTTGCTAGGTTCTAAAACGGGAATTTGTGCAAATTTTGCAAAAAACCTTGAATCTTGCTCATTTTGTGAACTATGCATCGAAGGGTCATCGGCTACGGTAATAATAAAGCCGCCATTAACTCCAGTTACCGATGCGTTCATAAAGCAATCGGCAGCAACATTAAGCCCAACATGTTTCATGCACGACATGGTTCGCTTGCCTGTATAAGACATACCCAAAGCTGATTCCATGGCAGTTTTCTCATTTGCCGACCAAGCACTATGCAAATTCTTTTCTTTTGCGTACTTATTGTTTTGAATATATTCTGTTATTTCGGTTGAAGGTGTTCCTGGGTATGCATATACCCCTGACATGCCACCGTCTATTGCTCCTTGAGCAATAGCTTCAACACCAAGTAATACTTTTTGCATTTTAAATATTATTTTGAGTGATTAAAATAAAAACAATTTTATAAAAATTGGAAAGGCAATAATAGCTTATAGCCCTCCAAAGCGTTTAAGAAAGCCAACTAAAATAGCGACTACAAAGTAAAATATTGATGGGAAATATACTTTCTTCAAAATATCCATTTTTATTTGGTGGTAAAAGTAGTAATATTCAGTAGTAATAAATGTTAGAAAAACATGTTCTTTGAAAGAATACTAAATTTAAGATATTCTACTACCCACTATATTCGTAGTAATACCATTTAAGATAGTATTGTTGCTATTATTTTTCTAGAACTGCTACAGTTTCGGAACTCACATAAATAAATACCTTGCCAAGTGCCTAAATTTAATTGATAATTAGAAATAGGTATAGTTAATTCACAGCCAATTATCGATGTTTTTAAATGTGCTGGCATATCGTCACTTCCTTCGTAAATATGGGTGTAAGTAGGATCGTTTTCGGGTATAAGCTTATTCATAAAGCTTTCAAAGTCATTACGAACCGAAGGATCTGCATTTTCATTAATTGTTAAGCCAGCCGATGTGTGTTTTATCATTAAGTGAAGTAAGCCATTTTCTGGTAATTTTGGCAAGTTCTTTTTTATTTGTGAGGTAACAAGATGAAAGCCCTTGGAACAATTTGGAATAGAAAATTCAATTTGTTGAATCATATATTTTGATTTAGTGTAATACCTCAATAGTACGTTATGTTTTTATAATAGGTTGACAATCAACTGAGAATGAAATTACCGAATATTTACCTAAAGGTATTATATTCAAGTCATTATATTTTTGTCTAGCATCTAATGTCTAAAATCTAACGATCTATTAATACCTAAAAACCGCAATTTACGGTGTGAATTGCCTGCCTGTTTGGCATATAGGTTGATTAATAGGAGTTTATAATAATACAACAAGTGCCGTTACAAAAGCACTCACACCGTGACTATCAAACATTTAACCTTAACAGTTGCCTAAGCAAGGTAATACTATATTTAGTTTGTTCATAAAGGCGGGGTGCGCCTATATTGCTATAGTGCCATGCTTTATAAGTTACATATATTAAGTTAATTATAAAGGAATACTCCGACTATTTTTTCTAAAACTCTGACTTTATGAACAGGCTAATTAGAGAAATATAATAGAATAAGACAATTTATATGTTAAAATTAAGTTAATAAATATCAAACACCTAATGATATTGGCTGCTATAAAAATTATTGAAAACAATAAATAAAAAGTACATTTGCCATTTGAAAAATATGTAAGTAGTGAGGAAAATTATAATAATAAATATATTCATTTTTGCTTTAGTAAGTATTGTTAGTGCACAATATGGAACTATACATGGAAAAATTGGTAACAAGCAAGGTTCTATTCTTGAATTAGTTAATATCTCGGTTAAAGGAAAACCTATAGGTACAAGCTCCGATTTTAATGGCTTTTATGAATTAGTAATTCCTGCAGAACATGAGGTTACTATTTCTTTTTCGAGTATTGGCTATTTGCAATTAGATACACTTATTCTTGTCTCTAAAGACAGTAAAGTGGCGCTAAATGTAATTCTAAAGCCTACGCATGAAGAAATTGAAGAAATTCACATTGAAGATAAAGAGATTAGAAAAACTTCCCTTACTCGTTTAGATCCAAGATTAATGAGCATGATTCCGGAAGCCTCAGGTAATTTGGAAGCAATGATTAAGACTTTACCTGGCGTATCATCGAACAATGAATTAAGTTCACAGTATTCTGTCCGAGGTGGAAATTTCGATGAAAATTTAGTTTATGTAAATGGAATTGAGATTTACCGACCTTTTTTAATTCGTTCTGGTCAGCAAGAGGGAATGAGCTTTATTAATCCCGATATGGTTTCTTCTGTACTATTTTCAGCAGGAGGTTTTGATGCTAGGTATGGCGATAAAATGTCCTCGGTTTTAGATATTAAATACAAACAACCCAGAGGCTGGGGTGGTGCAGTATCGCTTAGCCTATTGGGATCCTCGCTATCTGTTTATGGCGATTCTAAAGATCATCGTTTTCGTCATATTTCAGGTTTTAGGTATAAAACAACAAAATATCTTTTAAATTCCTTAGAAACAGAGGGGAATTATGACCCTCGTTTTATGGATTTTCAAACAAGCATGTCTTACGACATTACGCACAAGCTTAAACTTAGCTTTTTAGGAAACTATGCTAATAATAGATATAAATTTGTTCCTGAAGATAGAAGAACAAAATTTGGCACCTACCAAGAAGCATATGAATTAAGTATGTATTTTGATGGTCAGGAAATTGACCAATTCTCAACCTATACAGGAGCACTGGAACTAGAATATAACGTACACGACCACCTGGAGCTAAAACTTGTTGGTTCTGCATTTAGAACTTTTGAACAGGAAACTTTCGATATACAAAGTCAATACTATATAAATGCTGTTGATAAGCAATTGGGTTCAGAATCGTTCGGTGATAGTATAAGTACTTTAGGGGTTGGAACTTATTTAAAACATGCACGGAATTATTTACAAGCTACGGTTTTCAATATTGAACATAAAGGTATTTTAGAGCAATATAAAAATAAATGGCAGTGGGGTGCTAGGTGGCAAAAAGAAATTATAGATGACAACTTAACGGAATGGAAGATGACAGATTCGGCAGGTTATGCTTTGCCTTATACAGACTCGATAGTTAGCATGGAATATTATATTCGAGGTAATAATAATTTGAATTCGAACAGATTCAACGCCTTTCTACAAGATACTTATACATTTAGCTTAGATTCATCGGAGCTGTATTTAACAGGTGGAATAAGAGCAAGTTATTGGGACTTAAATAAAGAACTTATTGTTAGCCCTCGAATTAATGTGGCATACATTCCTAATTGGGAAAGCGATTTTGTTTTCCGGTTCTCAACAGGGTATTATTATCAACCGGCTTTTTATAAAGAAATGAGAGTGCCTGATTCAGTAGGATCTATTAATTATAATATAAAATCGCAAAAATCAATACATTTTGTTTTGGGTAGCGATTATAATTTTAGGGTTTGGAACCGTCCCTTTAAGTTAGTGACTGAGGTTTATTATAAAGTTTTACAAGATCTTATTACTTATAGTGTAGATAATGTTCGTGTAATTTATTCTGGTGAAAATGATGCCGATGGTTATGCCATGGGACTAGATATGAAACTTAATGGTGAATTTGTTAAAGGTGTAGATTCTTGGATAAGCTTTTCATTAATGAAAACCGAAGAGAATATTCGTGGTGATATGAAGCCGGTTTACGATGAAGATAATAATGTAATTGGGGAAGTAGATCCGGGCTATGTTCCTAGACCTACAGACCAAAGAGTGAATGTTAGTGTATTTTTTCAAGACTATCTGCCTGGTAATCATAGTTACAAAATGCACATACAAATAAATTATGCTACAGGCTTACCTTTTGGACCACCAAACGAGCCAAGATACAAAGCTATTGGTAGAATGAAACCATATAAACGTGTTGATATAGGCTTCTCGAAAGTGCTAAAAAGTGAAGGTAAAGTTTACCCAAAAGGTCATTTCTTGCATCATGTTAAAGATTCATGGCTTAGTTTAGAGGTGTTTAACTTGCTTGATAATAATAATACTATTTCACACGAATGGGTACAAGACTATACTGGCAGAAAATACGCCGTTGAGAATAGTCTTACAGGTAGGAGAATAAATCTTAAATTATCAGTTCGATTTTAAATGTAAATGTCAAAAAAACAAAAAACAAATTCTATAATTCTACTTTACGAAGTTGTAAATAGCTCTGAAAGAGCGCAATCACTAACATAGGGCTGAGCCATATGCTTAGTTAATTGAGGTTTGTGATGATGTTGTTTGATATTTTGACACCTCAAATTTGTCGTATTGATAAATTAATTCAATAAAGCTAATTTGTTGTTATTCAAAGCGAAACAGTTTCTCAATAAATAAGTCCCTATTTTTTCGGGTTAAAAATAATCTCTTTGTAAATTACGCTACTTTTAAAATAATTAATTACTGAATAATATGCAATTTATATATCCCAATTTTTTATGGGCTTTATTAGCTGTCTTGGCTCCAATTATAATTCACTTGTTTACTTTCAGGCGGTACAAAACTGTTTACTTTAGTAATGTTCAGTTTTTACAGAATATTCGTAAAGAGTCAAAATCACGTTCTAAACTTAAAAATTTACTGTTATTATTAGCCAGAATTCTAGCTCTAGTATTTTTAGTATTAGCTTTTGCTCGACCATATATTCCCGTTTCGAATAATCAAATTAGAGTAAAGCAATCATCGGTAGTAGGTGTGTATGTTGATAATTCTTTTAGCATGGAGGCAAAAGGTAAGTATGGCATTCTACTTGAATCAGCCAAAATGAAAGCACATGCAATTGCTAATGCTTATAATTATAATACACAGTTTTTATTAAGCACCAATAATTTTGAATTAAAGCACCAACAATTAATAAATAAAGACCAGTTTGTTGAGTGGGTTTCACAAATAAAATCAACTCATATTATAAGGAGTATATACGAAGTTCAGGAACGACAAAATCAGCTCTTTGAAAAAGTTGATACTACCTCTTCAATTTATCAGTATTTATTAAGTGATTTTCAGAAAACAATATTCAATACAGCTGATTATCCCAAAAATAAATACATAAACTATACTCTGGTTCCTTTTGAAAACAAAAAAGTAAGCAATGTTTATATCGATTCAGTCTGGTTCGATTCACCCGGTCATTTTATTGGTAAAAATGAAATTTTACATGCTCGTATTGTAAATTATTCACAACAAGAAATTATCGATTGGCAGATTAATCTATTTGTGAACGATAGCTTAAAGGCATTGTCAAATATATCTATTCTTGAAAATAGCAGTTCAAATATTACATTACCATTTGTACAATCGAAAATAGGAATAAATTTGGCTCGCATAGAATTATCTGATTACCCAATAACATTTGATAACACGCTCTATTTTAGTTTTTCTATTGATAAAAAAATTAAAGTATTGACTTTAAATAATAATTCAGCTAACAACTATTTTAAAGCTTTATTTAAAGACGACAATAATTTCACTTTCACTTCGACTAAGCTAAGGAATATTGATTATGAAGTTTTAAAGCGAAATCAGGTAGTAATATTGAACGGTTTAACTGAGCTATCATCAGGGTTAATTACTGTATTGAAAAGTTTTATTGCAAGTGGAAAAAGATTGGTTCTTATTCCAGCTAAAGACGCAGATGTAAGCAAATATCAGCAATTATTAAATGAATTAGGTGGTCCAAGGTTATATCCTTGGAAAATTGAAAAAGGAAAAATGCAGGGTTTAAATTTGGAACATCAATATTTTAAAGAAGCAATTAAGAAAACTAATGGTAATATGCGTTTGCCTGACTATGAGGGTTATTTTCCTCTACGATTTTCAACTAAATCGAATGCTCAAATATTATTAGAAACAGAATCGGGTAGTGCATTAGTTGTACAAGAATCTTATGAAAAGGGCAGCTTAATAATTTTAGCCTTGCCATTAGATGATGAATATACGAATTTAGCAACGCATCCATTGTTTGTACCATTGTTTTATAATGCAGTTTTGTATAGTTCAAAATTCGACCAGTTATATTATTTCTTAAAACCTTCGATAATTGCAGAAACAAAATCAAATAATTCTAACGGTTTATTTCAATTAGTAGATAAATTTTCTAAGCAAGAAATAATTCCTAGAACAAATTATGCAAATGGAAAATTAAAGGTGTTTGTTAATGAGAATGAACTTGAAGCAGGTTATCAGAAGTTGATTTCTGAAAAAGATACTATTGCAGCTTTTTCATTTAATTACGATAGAAAAGAGTCGGAAATGGAAAGCTATTCTGAAAAAGAGTTAGAAGATTATATTGAAGCTTCTCCTGTAAACAATATCAATCTAATAAGTAGTGTTAATAAGAATATGCAGCAAAAAATAAAACAGCAAAACCAAGGAAAATCTATAAGTGTTTTGTTCCTATGGTTAGTGCTGTTTATGCTAGTTTCAGAAATAGCTATTATAAAATTACTACGATAGTATTTTCTTATTCAAAAGGTGATTCTTCTTGGGCTGTGCCATCCTCTAGTTCGCTTTTTCGGTAAATAGCTGTTTTGGCAATTAAATCGTGCAAAGCCAGTTTCTTTTCTCCTAGAGCAAAGAAACAGCCAATGAAAATGACAATGCCTAAAGCAGAGCCTGTGGTATTAATAGCTGAAATTAAAGTAACCATACCTATTAAACCAAATAGTGTACTTATATTTTTAAGGGCAAATCGAACCATTAGTGTGTTTGCACTTGCTTTAGTTCCGTTCTGATTCCCAATTTGAATGCCTAGCATTAATTTGCCAAGCGTATATCCGGTAAAACCTTCAATTATATTGTATAAAAAAGCAGCTATGGCAACCGAAGCCGACATGGTCAGCAAAAAGTCAGATAAATTGCCAAATATTTGTTGGCTTTGTTCAATTTCTTCATCCGTTATTTTCGACCAATCAATGAATCGTTCTAAAAACTCGCCCATAATACTCCATAAAATAAAGGATATGCCAATAACAAAAACAATGTCTATTGCATAAGCTCCAAATCTTCTGCCAAATCCAATACGTTTTTCCATTACAATTAATTTAAGGTTTATAATATTTAGTTGTAGTATACATTTAAAAGTTACAGTTTTAAATGCAAAAATATATTTTATCTACAGTTTGTTTGTCATAAGTTTTGTAAAAAAATGATTTTTATGTTATCTTTCCTATAAATATTTTATTAACAAAAAAAAAATTTATGGAAGCATTAATGGCATTCGGAGCATTCTTTATGATTTTCATGGCTCTTGTAGCAGTATTTATGGTTGTAACCGTGTGGATTATGTTTGAAAAAGCAGGGCAACCTGGTTGGGCAATACTTATTCCAATTTATAATGTTTTAATTTTGCTAAAAGTAGCAGGAAAAGAATGGTGGTGGGTATTCGGTATTTTATTAGGTATTATACCTTTTGTAGGATGGATTTTAGGCATTGTTTGGCATGTGTTAGTTGCGCATGGAATTTCTAAAAACTTTGGTAAAGAAGCTGGCTTTACAGTTGGAATGGTTTTACTGCCATTTGTTTTTTATCCAATTTTAGCCTTTGGTGATGCAAAATACGAAACTGTTGAAGCTGCACCTGCACCAGCTGCCGCTCCAACACCAACTCCTGAGGTATCAGCACCAGAAGTACCTGCTGAATAAGTATTTTAAAAAGATATTTGTCAAAAGCCTGTTAGTTTACCTAGCAGGCTTTTTTTAATGCAATTTACGGCTATAGTATAGAATAACGTTGTTATTAGTAAAGAGCCTGTAGGGCTCAAATATCACTAGCCCGTGGTGAAACCACGGGTAGTATGTCATTGATAAAATTGTTGCAAGCATACTTTTTGTTTAGAAACGTGCATTTGCACGCAACGAAATAATGTGAATATACAAACAACATAATTGTTTTATACTAGAGCCCAATTTGCTACTAAGTATTTGTTAATAAATAACTTGACTGTATATAGTTTGTCCATAAAGCCTCTGGTTTATTAACAATGGTTCGTTAATGTTTTGTATGTGGTTGATAATGTATATGATGAAAGTGAAATGACGTTCGGTGTAATGATTTACATATCAAGGTGTTATACATTACATCACTACTCATACCTGTCTGCCGCCAAGACAGGTCTCAAAATCTAACGATCTATTAATTAAATAAGTTGTTTTTTTATTTTTAATTATCACAATCAGCAATCAGTAGTGAATTCAGTGCTAATACAGGCTGTCACAAATCCTAATGAATACTCAGCCAATGAGTTACGTATATGTTTTTTTTATTCTCGAAAAGTCTAACATCTAAAGTCTAGCCTCTAGCATCCAAAGCCTTAAAACCTTGTTATTAAACACTTTTTTAGTCGATCTAAGAGTGTTGTTAAAATCGAAGCTTATTTGTAATCTTGCATAAGCTTAAAATGAGTATAAACTAAATAATATTACAGACTTATGAGCAAGATGACAGCACAAGATTACATGGATAGGGAAGCTAAATATGGAGCACATAACTATCATCCACTACCAGTAGTTTTAGATAAAGGTGAAGGTGTTTATGTATGGGATACTGATGGTAAAAAATATTTTGATTTTTTATCGGCTTATTCAGCAGTAAATCAAGGACATTGTCATCCTAAAATTGTTAATGCCATGATTGAGCAGGCAAAACAATTAACTTTAACTTCACGTGCTTTTTATAGCAGTCAGTTAGGTGAGTTTGAAGAGTATGTAACAAAATACTTCGGTTTCGAGAAAGTACTACCAATGAATACTGGAGCTGAGGCTGATGAAACAGCAATTAAGCTTTGTCGCAAATGGGGATATATGAAAAAAGGTATTCCTACTAACGAAGCAAAAATTATTTGCTGTAATGAGAATTTTCATGGTCGTACAATCACTATTATTTCAATGAGTACCGATCCAGATGCTTATGAAGGATATGGACCATATACTCCTGGTTTTGTAAATGTACCATATAATGATATTGATGCATTAGAAAAAGAATTGCAAGATCCGAACGTAGCTGGTTTTTTAGTTGAGCCTATTCAAGGTGAAGCAGGTGTTTATGTTCCAGATAGCGGTTACTTGAAAAAAGCATCGGAATTATGTAAGAAATATAACGTTCTTTTTATTGCCGACGAGGTGCAAACAGGTATTGCTCGTACTGGTAAATTACTAGCTGTTGATCATGAAGATGTTCGTCCTGATATTTTAATTTTAGGTAAAGCAGTTTCAGGTGGAGTTTTCCCAGTATCGTGTGTTTTAGCCGATGATGATATTATGCTTTGTATTAAGCCAGGTGAGCATGGTTCTACTTATGGTGGAAACCCAATTGCTGCCAAAGTTGCTATTGCAGCTTTAGAGGTTGTTAAAGATGAAAAATTAGCTGAAAATGCTGAGCGTATGGGCGAAATTTTCAGAAAAGAACTTTCTAGTATTGATTCTGATATGATTGAGCTAGTTCGCGGTAGAGGATTATTAAATGCTGTTGTAATTAAGCCAAAAGGCGGAAAAACAGCTTGGGATGTTTGTGTAGCCATGAAAGATAATGGTTTATTAGCAAAACCAACTCATGGTCATATTATCCGTTTTGCTCCACCATTAACAATTAATGAGACTCAGCTTCGCGAAGCTTTAGATAAAATTAAAGAGACATTCAAGCAATTTGAATAGTATCATATAATTTTTAGTTATTGTAGCTGCCTCAAAAGTAATTTTGAGGCAGCTTTTTTTTTTTATTATTTATATTGAATCTCTTTGGGTGTAATTCCCCGAGGCCCCGCCTGAATAGCTAGTAGGGCAGGTTGCCTCGTTTAATTTTTTTTGTTTTGAAACCCGCCCTGTCTGCAGCAGGCAGGCTGACCGTTGGGCAGGTTTGTAATTTGATTTTTAATGCCACGTGGGCTTGCCCCGGGGTAATTTACTCTGTAGAATTATTTTAGCTACGATATTTATGCGTAGTTTGCAAAGTGGGTGGTTATTAGCTTTAGCCAAAATATTTATAGCAAATTTTCGGCTAAAGACTTTTTTATTCACTAAATACACCGAGCTAATACTCAGAGCTAGTTGTATATCAATACATTATATATTAAGTTAACGCATATGCTTATATGGGTTCGTATAAAGTTCTATATAAATACTAATCTAACTATCTGATTATTAACAAAGCCTCATTGGGCTTGCGGAATTATGGTATTATATACCATTGACTAATCTATTTTTCTTAAATTTGGTGCATTAACAAATGTGAAACAATATGACTTTTTCGATGAAAATAATTACTAATAATATATTACTATTGGTTTTTGTAAGCATATGCAATATTTCTTATAGTCAAAGTAATACGGAGAAAATTTATGACCATAAAACAGATACTTTAATTGTATTAGGTGAAAAAATTGTTGATACATATACTATACTGATTAATAGAGAGGCATTACTTAATATTGATTTGTTATCAGTAAATCAAAATGACTTGAAGGTAGTTAGTTTCAGTATGAATGCATTAGCTCTTGGTCAAAACATTACATTAAATTCAAAGTCGAATGTTTTGACTACCGAAATGAAAAATGAAATTTTAAATAAATATATAAATTATAAATTTATATATTTAAAAAATATACTTTTGGAGAGTAAGGATGGACAAGAGTTTCTTCCTTCAACAAAAAATATTAAAATAGTTTTTAAGAATTGATAATACCATACGAATGAATTTGTTGAAAAGCCTTTTGATTGTTGTTATTGGGATTTTACCATTTGTTGTTAATGCACAATCAAATAATTATAAAGTTAGGAAGTGTTTTGGATATCAAAGAGATAGTTGTACTACAAGTGCAAATATTTTTTATAAATTAAATGAAGATTCTAGAAGTGCCTTATTTGTTAAAGGGCAATCGTCACAAACCATAGTGTCTATTTATAATGGTCGCGATTATCGTATTTCTTTATGTTGGGATCATATTTTAGGTAATAGAATGGGTTTTAAAATTTTAGATAGAGAAACTAAAAATGTACTTTACGATAATAGTACAGATGAATTTGCTACTGATTTTGAATTTACGGTTACTCAATCGCGCGATATAATTGTAGAACTATCAATACCAGGGGAAAGTACTTTATCGAAATCGGAAGGTAATGAGGAACTGATAATTATTAGAAAAGATAAGGAAATGGGATGTGTTGGTGTTTTAATAGAACACATGATTACACCTACAAAAGGATTCTAGTAAATGCTTCGTGTTGTTGGCTTATATTTTTTTCTGTTGATTTTTCCTTTGTTTGGATACAGCCAGAAATGTTTCTATTACCATAAAGATGCTTGTGGAACTATTGAAAGTAAGTATGCTTATTCATATAATCAAAGCTCTGTAAGTTATTTATTTAAGGCTGGGGAAAGTAGGCAGATTCCTTTTACTTTGTACGCAGGTAAAGATTATAGAATTACTATATGTACACAAAATATTTTTGATAATATTGTTTCGTTTAAAATTGTTAAAAGCGATGGAACAATATTTTATGACAATAGTAAATATGATTTCGAGTTTAATTTGGAGTTCTCATCTAGGCAATCACAAGAGGTTATACTGGAGCTAGAAGTACCTGATATGCCAGAAAGCAAAGATTCTACTTTAAACGAAGGCTGTGTTGGTATTTTAATAGAAGATATGATATCTGTGAAAACAGGATTTTAGCAGTTTAATTTAAAATCTACTTTTACCATAAAATTTAAATTATTTGAGGTCAGTAGCTAAGAACATATAAATTCATTTT
>JAUXEM010000123.1 GCA_030620515.1 Salinivirgaceae bacterium | reverse complement strand
CATAGATAAAGTTAAAAAACGCAACCATAGCAGAGTTACTGTGAGTATTTTTAATTTTATATATGTGCAAAAGATGTTTATCAAAATCGGAAGTTATTTTTGAGTGAACCCTTAGTAGCAATACAATTTTATATACATTTGTTGAGTTTTAATAATTAAATATAAGAATGAAAGCATTTAAATATCATATAATACTTCTTTTCAAACGATTCCTATTGATGCTGGTATTAATGACATTTACCCGCATATTGTTTTATATTTTCAATAGCAATCACTTTAACAGCTTAACAGCTTGGGAATTGGTTTGGCATTTTATATTTGGAATAAAATATGATATTTCATTGCTATCCAATCTGAATTCGCCTTTTCTGATATTTAGTTTGATGCCTGTGATGATACTTTCTAGAAAAGGTTATCAAAAATTTTTAAAATGGTTTTTTTGTATTGCTAATTCAATAATTTTAGCTGTTAATTTCATAGATATTAAATTATTTGAGTTTTCTGAAAAAAGATTGACTACTGATATTTTTAATTCTCAGTGGTTAGGAGATGATTTTGTTACTATGTTACCAAGTTTTCTCAAGGATTACTGGTATATATTATTGATGTACATTTTTACTATTGTATTATTTGTTTCTCTTTATCCAAGGTATAATTCACGATACATAAAGGTAAACTCAACTAAAGTATTGAAAGTTGGTAATAGGTGGTTGTTTAGATTAACTGTGTTTTTATTATTTGTATTGGGTGCTCGTGGAGGATTCCAATTAAAGCCTTTAAATGTTATTGCTGCTGCACAATATACTCAACCACAATTTATTCCTTTGGTGCTAAATTCACCTTTTACCTTAATGAAATCTGTTGGAACAAAGCATCTTACAAGCTATGTTTTTTTTAAGAATGAGGAACTAGATAGAATATATAATCCAATAAAAAAGTATGAGGCACAAGAATTTAAAAATAAGAATGTTGTTTTAATTATTTTAGAAAGTTTTGGAAAAGAATATAGTGGCTTTTTAAATGATACTAACGGATATACTCCTAATTTTGATAAAATAATGCAAAAAGGTTTAACCTTTTCATCTTGTTTTGCTAATGGAAAAAGGTCTATTGAATCATTACCTTCCATTTTATCAAGTTTACCTGCATTAATGGATAACCCATTTATTACATCGCCTTATACTGTCAATTCAATTTCTAGTATTGCTTCAGTATTAAATTCTAAAAATTATACTACCAAGTTTTATCATGGAGGTAAAAATGGAACTATGGGTTTCGATAACTTTGTAAAATTAGCAGGTGTTGAAAACTATTATGGTCTTAATGAATATCCTAATAAAAACGATTACGATGATGGATGGGGTGTTTTTGATGAGCCGTATTTACAATATGTAGTAAAAGAATTAAATTCGACCAAAGAACCTTTTTTCTCTGGTATATTTACCCTTAGCTCTCATCATCCTTATGCAATACCTGAAAAATATATTAATAAGTTTCCAAAAGGAGATTTGGTTAATCACGAAAGTATTGGTTATGCTGATTTTGCATTGGGTAATTTTTTTAAAGAGGCTGAAAAAATGCCTTGGTACAATAATACTATTTTTATATTAACAGCCGATCATACAGCTCAATCAAATAGTAAATACTATAAATCTAGCATGGGTAGGTATGCAGTACCTTTGGTATTCTTCTCACCTAGCGATACTAATTTAACTGGGGTGTCTAATAGAATATGTTCGCATTCGGATATATATCCTTCGTTAATGAATTATTTAGGCTACTCTCAACCTTTTATAGCTTTTGGCGAAAGTGTATTTGCCGAAAGTGCTCCACAGTATGCTGCTTACTATACAAATGGAATATATCAATTTATTTTCGATAGCATTGCAATTGTAACTAATGGGAATGAGTTATTAGGAGCAGTTACCTTTCAGGAAAAAGAAATTAGTCGTGTTAATTTGAAAGATAGTGTACCTTTTGTTGTGGACAGTATATTTACTTTTCATAAAGCCATGTTGCAGCAATACACCAATCGAATGATTGATAATAGATTAATAATCGAAAAAGAATAAACCGATTAAAGAGTGAAAGAAAAAATTCTATTCATAGTAAATCCTATTTCAGGCACAGGTAAGCAGAGTCAATTAAGTTCGTTACTAAGCGAATATCTTGATATAGAGCAGTTTGATTGCGATATTTCGTTTACAGAGTACGGAGGGCATGCAATAGAGATTGCTAAAAATGCTGCAGCTAATTTCGATATTATTGTAGCTGTAGGTGGTGATGGTACGGTGAATGAAGTTGCAAATGGCTTAGCTGCTAGTGATTGTACTATGGGGATAATTCCTGTAGGATCTGGCAATGGTTTAGCTCGTCACTTGAAATTGTCGATGCGAATAGTAGAATCCATAAAGATTATTAATAGAAGAGAAATTAAAAAAATTGATGCAGCAACAATAAACGGTAATTACTTTGTTAATGTTGCTGGAATTGGATTTGATGCGCATATAGCGCATATGTATGCCAAAACTAACACGCGTGGTCCCATACCATATGCAAAGTTAATGACTAATGAATTTTATAAATATAAACCAGCTAATTATAAAGTTTTTGTTAATAATGAGGAAATAGATTATTCAGCTTTCTTAATTAGTTTTGCCAACTCATCGCAATTTGGTAACAATGCATATATATCGCCAAATGCTATTATTGACGATGGCTTAATTGATGTATGTATGATGAAAGAATTCCCGATGGTTGAAGTAGGTCAATTAGCTTATCAATTGTTTAATAAGCGAATGGATAAATCGAAATACATGAAAATAGTTAAAACTAATTTTGTGAGAATTGTTGCCCCACAAGAAATTAAAGGACATATAGATGGGGAACCAGTTAATTTCCCTAAAGAAATTGAGGTTAAAATTTATCCAAAAGCTTTAAGTATAATTTATAATGCCGAAGAATCTAAATTTAAACTGCCTTCTATTAATTGGACAAAACTTCAATAAAAAACCGGATTTAAGTCCGGTTTTGCATTTTCAAATTTTGTTTATTCTGCGGAATCAACTATCGATAAGGTAATGTCGTAAATATAATCCCCCATTTTTTCCGATTCTGAGAAAATATCTTTATACAACGTTCCTGTTGGGTAAGAGTATTTTTCAGATTCTATGTCTTTAACATGTTGTTTCCTAAGTTCGTCTCTACAATCATTAATTTTAGTTTCAATTTTTTTAGCACTCTTCCTGGCTACGTCGTAATGGTGACTGTCCAAGTTTTCAATCATAATAGCTAAGGCCTCATCAACATTATCAAACATCCTTTTAAGATTATTTTTCATGTCAGGAGTAAAAGGCAATTTCTTATCGCGAGCCCTGTTAATTGCCCTAGCTACATTATAGCACGAGTCGCCAATGCTTTCTATTTCGTCTACAATTCTAAGCATCGAGCTAATTCTTTTAGACGAAGCCTTACTCAAGTCACCCTCAGCAACCTTTGTAAGGTATTTAGCTATTGACTCCTCCATCTCATCGCTTTTATTTTCGCCCGATATAACTTTGTCGTACTGCTTTTGGAATTTCTTCTCGGTATTCTCATCTAGCATGATTGGTAGTCGGCTAAATAATTTTTTTGTTTGGATAGCGTAAAGAATAATCTCCTTTTTGGCTTGCAATAATGATAGTTCGTTTGTGCTAAGCATACCAAATTTAATGTAAGTGAGTTTAAATTCTTGCTCGTCTTCTCGCTCAGGAACAAATTTTTGAACCGCCTGCACTAAATATTTTACAAACCATATTTGGAAGAGTACATTTAGAATATTGAAAATAGTATGAAAAAACGATAATGATATAGGCACAGCTCCAGTATCTGTAAACGCAGATTTTCCAGAAATATAAAAGGTAATTGAATCTACACCTTTTAAGAAAAATGGGAATACCGAAAGTACCCAGATAACACCAATTACATTAAATAATAAATGAACCCGAGCGGCTCTTTTCGCAGTGAAATTTGCTACCGAGGCAGCTAAATTTGCAGTTATAGTGGTTCCAATATTTTCACCCAATACCATTGCAGCAGCCGATTCGAAGCTTATCCAACCATTGAAGCACATTACTAGCGTTAGTGCCATTGTTGCACTCGACGATTGAATAATAACGGTTAATAAAGTTCCAATAAGAAGGAATATTAGGTTTGAACCAAGTCCCATTCCCGTAAAATTCTTTAAAAATTCCAGAATTTCCGGATTATTTCCAATATCAGGAACACTTGATTTTAAACTCTCTAAACCAATAAATAGTAAAGCAAAACCTACTAATACCTGACCCCATGATTGATACTTGGTTTTTTTAGCAAAAATTAGTGGGAAGCCTAGTCCTATTATCGGATAGGCTAGAATACTCATTTTCACTTTAAATCCTAACAAGGAAATAAGCCAAGCCGTAACTGTTGTTCCAATGTTTGCACCCATTATTACGCCAACCGATTCAACCAGTGTAAGTAATCCTGCATTTACAAAACTTACTATCATTACCGTTGTTGCACTCGACGATTGAATTATTGCCGTAATCATAACACCAGTAAATACACCCATAACCCTATTCGAAGTCATGGCTGCTAACACATTTCTAAGTTTGCTTCCAGCTACTTTTTGCAAGGCTTCACTCATTAATTTCATTCCATACAAGAATAATGCGAGCGAACCAATTAAGGTTAAAAAGTCGAGTAAAGTATAATTCATATTGCAATTATTTAAGAGGGCGAAAATAATGATATTTATAAGTAAATAAACAAAAATGACACATAAAATTAACATTGTATTTAAACTTTTTGTATCAACACTATATTATTAAATTCTAAATATTTTTATAGTTGCTATGGTTCTACCAATATAGTGGGTAATCAAATTATTTTTAATGTGATTATCTGAATTCACCCTTTTAAACATTTATATGCTTTCGCTTTTATTCAGGTAATATTACTTTTCAATTCTGTTACTGAGTAAAGCGTTGTTGATTACGAGATAAAAAATGACGTATAGAATATATAGTTATGAAAGTATCACAATGGTTCGGTACATTTTTATATCTATCTGATAAATTAATAGTACGTTAGATTTTGAGACCTGCCTTGTCGCCAGACAGGCTGAATGGGCAGGTAGTGAGACGAAATATAACATGCTGATATTTGCAAGTTAGCCATAGTTTCTAATTTTGTGCAATACACTCATTATCTGCAAGATATAAAAACTTAACGAGCTATTAATAAATATAGAATTACAATAATTGGTTCGATATGGCTAATTGGTTTAATATCAATCATTTGCGACTTAACGACTTTGCAAGAAACATAGACCTATCTGCCACAGGCAGGTTTAACGAAGTGTTATAGCAATAATCTTCATGAAATACCAAGTTGTTTTGAAACAGTTCCATAATTAAAGTTGAAAAAGCGCAACCATAGCAGAGTTACTGTCAGTATTATTAATTTTAATATGCGTAAAAGATGTTTACTAAAATTGGAAGTTATTTTTGAGTGAACCCCTATGCTTTATTCATTTTTTTTGCAAATTCATAAAAGAAGACTCATGTAAATTATTATCTTTATTTTTTATGCGCAGCTTAATTCTTAACAACACAAAGAGTTGTAAGGGGCTCATTTACAAACAAACAAGATATTAATAGTGAAAAAACTAAACGGATTCTCAATAGGTTTTAGCTGCTTTTTTAAAGCGATACCATTTATTTTCAAAAACAAGCTATGGTGGACTTTTGCTATTCCACTATTACTAAATATAATGTTGTATATAGCTGGCTTTTCACTTATAGATTATTTAGGAGATTTAGCCGACAACCAAATTGATGAATGGCTGACTATAACCAGCGATTCAAAAGTTATGCAAGCTTTGCCCGGAATTTTAGGCGGCATTGCTAAAGTTTTACTACAAATAGTTTTCTTTTTTGTGTTTGCCTATTTCAGCGGCTACGTGCTTCTTATTATATTATCACCACTATTCGCATGGCTAAGTGAAAAAACCGACAACATTATAAATAATAACGATTACCCTTTTAATTTTTCTCAGTTAATTAAAGATATTTGGAGAGGAATACTTATTGCTTTTCGCAATTTATTCTATGAAATTGGAATTACCATTCTTATTATAATAGCCACTTTTATTCCTGTAATAGGTCAAATATTAAGTCCTGTTTCTTTCATTTTTTACTTTATTGCTTCATCTTACTTTTATGGTTTCTCATTTATGGATTACACCAATGAACGTAAGCGAATAAACGTAAGCGATAGTGTAATTTTAATTAGAAAACATCGTGGAATGGCTATTGCTAATGGTTCACTTTTTTCTCTATCATTACTAATACCTTTTTGTGGAGTTATGTTAGCTGGCTTTACTGCTATAATTGCAAGCGTAGGAGCCACAATGGCAATGAATGCGATACCTGAAATTAAGGAGAGAGAAATTATTTCAAAAAAACAAATTACAAACGAAAATTCAAACAATAATAAATAGCTTAACTTATGAAAAAAATAATATCTCTTCTAAGTTTCCTACTAATTGCTATTATTGCTTTTAGCCAGAAAGCTGATACAACCAAAATTCTAAAGTTTGATATGAAAGAAGAGGTTGGACCTGCACTTTGGCGTAAAACCCAAAAAGCATTCGACTATGCAAAATCCAACGATGCCGACCTAATTTTAATTCATATGAATACCTATGGTGGTATGGTTGTTTCTGCTGATTCTATCCGTACCAAAATTTTAAATAGCCCTATTCCTGTGTATGTTTTTATCGATAACAATGCAGCATCGGCCGGAGCTTTAATTTCTATTGCCTGCGATAAAATTTACATGCGACCTGGGGCTAATATTGGAGCAGCAACGGTAGTTAATCAAACCGGACAGCAAATGCCCGATAAATATCAAAGTTACATGCGCAGCACAATGCGAGCAACAGCAGAAGCACATGGCAAAGACACAATTACAAATGGGACAGATACTAGCTATAGATGGAAACGCGACCCTGCTATTGCTGAAGCAATGGTAGATGCCGATGCATATGTGAAAGGAGTAATTGATACAGGAAAAGTTATAACCTTTACTGCAAACGAAGCGGTTGAATATAGATTTTGCGATGGTATTGTAGATACTATTCAAGAATTATTAGATGAAGAAGAACTAGAGAATACACTCATTATTGAATACAAACCAACGGCTTTAGAAAAACTTATTGGGCTATTGGTAAACCCTGTTTTTCAAAGTTTATTAATAATGGTAATATTCGGTGGTATTTATTTTGAATTACAAACACCTGGTGTTGGATTCCCTATAGCTGCCGCTCTATTAGCTGCTATATTATATTTCGCACCTCTTTACCTCGAAGGCATTGCAAACAACTGGGAAATAGCTATTTTCTTTGTGGGAATTATTCTAATTGGCGTAGAAATATTTGCTATTCCAGGTTTTGGAGTGGCTGGAGTAGCAGGTATAACTTTTGCAGTAGCAGGACTATCATTAGCTATGGTTGATACTTTTGAATTTGACTTTAAAGCACCTCAATTTTTTGCCGAAGCTATATTTAAATCATTACTTATGGTAATTGGCTCGCTATTTATGTCTTTGCTATTCTCCATATACCTAAGCAAACGTATGTTCGAATCGAGCTATATTGGAAGTAAAATAACCTTAAATACATCACAACCTACTAACGAGGGTTTTGTTGGTGTAGATATTCATTTAAAAGACATGGTAGGTTTAGAAGGAATAGCTGATACTGTACTACGCCCATCGGGGATAGTTTTAATAAATAACGAAGATTTTGATGCTAAAGCAGAATATGGTTATATTGAAAAGGGAACTAAAATAAAAGTTACTAGAACAGTGGCCAGCCAACTTTATGTAGTACCTATTATAAAACGTCATTAACTTCGTTAGTCTTGTGTTTAAAACAATCATCCGCCACGGCGGGACTCTTTGATTTTAAAGACTTCGGCAGCCTCGTTCTTGTAGCTTTCTAATAGACACTAAGCAAAATATTGCTCAATTATTGCACTGTAAATTTATATATGAATATCAATTATCTGTTTAAAACATATAAACCGAATTACTACAATGAAGTAAAAGCATTGTGGAAAGAAACCGAATTAGATGACGGAAAAAGAGGAGACGATGAGCATGTTATTCAGAAAACAATTCAGCAAGATGGTAAACTAATTTTAATGATAAGTAAAAGTACCAATGAAATTATAGGAACTTCGTGGATTACTAATGATGGGAGAAGATTATACTTACATCACTTTTGCATCAAACCAATACACCAAGCAAAGAAATTATCTATACCTCTGTTAAAAGAATGTTTACGTTTTGCCAAAGAAAAAAATATGCAAATTAAACTCGAAGTTCATTCAAAAAACAATAAAGCCTTAAACCTTTATGCTAAAAATGGGTTTAATAAGCTTGGAGATTACCAAGTAATGATAATAAGAACAGCCAATGGCTGAGATAAATAAAAAGACTTAAACAAACAATGATTAAAAAGGAATCATACCTTGCCATTAACACTTATTTTTAAATAGAATATAAACTATATATAAATCACAGATAATGAAGAATACAACTTATTTATTAAGTATTGCAATAATATTTTTTGCTTCATGTACTAGCCAACCTAGTAAAAATATAAATATTACTACTGCCGAAATTTATGAACATATTAGCATTTTGGCATCCGATTCATTATTAGGCAGATACCCAGGAGATGCAGGAGGCATAATGTCGGCAGAATACATTCATAAGCAATTATCGGAATACAATTTAACTCCAATTGCTGAACAAGGTTATCAATCATTTAAGGTGGTAACAAACTGTGAAACAGGAAAAAATAATTCGTTTACTATAAACGGCGATTCTATTAAAATAGAAGAAGATTTTTTACCCATTGCTTTTTCAGAAAACACAAGTGCAACTGGTAAAGTAGCTTTTGTGGGCTATGGTTTCGAAATTGAAACCGAAAGCTTAAAATGGAACGATTATAAGGATATTGATGTTAGCAATAAATGGCTTATGATTTTAAGTGAAGACCCTGAGCCAAATAACATGATGAGCGAATTTATTGCTTTCTCGAATAACAGAGCAAAAGCAATTTTGGCTAAAGACAAAGGAGCAATAGGAGTTTTACTGGTAAACGGTGTTAATACTAGTAAAAAAGACATACCGCAAAAACTAACTTACGACCAAAATATTAGCACATCGGGTATTCCAGTTATTAGCATAACACGAAATATTGCCAATATAATTCTAGGTTCGGCAGGAACAATTGAAAAAATTGAAGAAGATATTATTACCAGTAAAAATTCAAAATCAATAGATTTAGATGTTGAGATAAATGCCACTGCCAATGTTATTCAAAATAGAGTGGAGGCACGAAATGTGGTGTTCGAATTAAAAGCCACCACGCCTACTGATAAATATATTGTAATTGGCGCTCATTTCGACCATTTAGGCATGGGAGGCAAGGGGGTTTCGTCACGCATGCCCGATACTGTTGCGGTACATAACGGAGCCGACGATAATGCGTCGGGAGTTGCCGGTATAATTGAATTAGCGGGTTACCTAAGCTCAAAAGCCGACACGCTAACTCACAATATAATTTTTATTGCTTTTGATGCAGAAGAAATGGGAACATTAGGTTCAAAGTACTTTGTGCAAAACTCTCCTGTACCGACAGAAAATATTACAGCCATGATTAATTTTGATATGATTGGCAGAATGAAAGCTGATACTATTGGAATTACAATTGGCGGAACAGGAACAGCTAAAGAATTTGATTCTTTACTAAATGTTCACAAACCATATTTCATGACTCATTTTTCGACAGATGGCTATGGTCCTTCAGACCATGCGCCATTTTACTCAAACGACATTCCGGTACTATTCTTTACTACCGGTGCACATGGCGACTACCATACCCCATTAGATGACATTGAAAAACTAGATATTGAAAAGGAAACGGATATTCTTACTTATGCATCTAAAATTGTTATTGATATTGCGGCTTCAGATTCTGCATTAACATTTCAATCGACTGGTTCGGGTGCTAAAAATTCGAGACGAACCCGATTAAAAGTTACATTGGGAATTATACCAGATGTTGCTGGTGTAGTACAAGGTGGATTAGGAATTGATGGCGTACGCAAAGGTGGACCAGCTGAAAAAGGTGGAATTATTAAGGGCGATAAAATAACAGCCATTAATGGCGAAGCTGTAACCAGCATTTACGATTACATGTTTCGCTTATCGAAATTAAAGCCTGAAACAACTGCAATTATTGAGGTTGAAAGAAACGGAGAAAAACAAGTATTGCTAATTCAATTATAAATTACCTCGGGGCATGCCTAAAAAAATAAACAAGGCAGGCCCACGAGATATTAAAATACAAAAAAGCAAATTTTAAACCTGCCTGAAGGTAAACCCGAATAAGTCAGCCTGCCTAGTCGGCAGACAGGGCGGATTTCAAAAAAAAAAGAAGGCTGGCTTAAAACAAATTACTAAGGAAAAACATAATTATGAAAGAATTACCTGGCTTTAAACATGGCCTTTTACTAATACTAATTTCTCTATTATTCTCTTTAACTGTTGGTGGTATTGGACTGCTAATTATAAAGTTTTTTCCTGCGTTTCAACAATGGAATATGCTTTTGTCTTATGTTGCTATTTTCACGTTAACCTATTTTGCCGCTCGTTATATATGGCAAAATAAAGTTATAGAGCAAAAACAAGTTCCATTCAGTATTTACTTGTACTTACTACCCGCCGTTTTAGCAATGGTTGTAATTACTGAAAGTATTGTTTCACTTCTACCTATGCCGCAATTTGTTGCTGACTATTTCGAAAAAATGGTTCAACTTGATTTGCCGGGTTACTTAACGGTTGGTATTGCAGCACCAATACTCGAAGAGTTAATATTTAGAGGTGTTATGCTAAAAGGCTTTCTTAAAAAATATAATCCTACTAAGGCCATCATATTTTCATCGGTACT
>JAUXEM010000289.1 GCA_030620515.1 Salinivirgaceae bacterium | reverse complement strand
GAAACTCAGCCCAATCAAACATAGCTAAGCATAAGGATATAGTTGAGCTATCTATTAATTTAACCACCTTGCCTTTAATCTCCTTTATTATGTGTGTATTATGATGATGTTTTAGTACAGATTTATAATGACTTAATAAACGATAATATAAACTCTCAAACACATGCCAGTCCCTATTTTTATTACCATCATTCATTGTTTAACGTGCAGGACTTTGTGTCAAGTCAAGGTCTTTTATGAAAATTTCGCTTACTCCAATTCCTGCTGATATGTCATTCAAACTCTGACACTTATTAAGCTGTCCGAAAGTTAAGGCAACAAGTTGATCATAAGTCTTATATTTACTACAGCCTTTGTCGGTTTTGTATGTATTGGTGCAACTTTCAAAAAGCCAGCGAGGTATTAAATCTAATATTTGTCGGATTACTGGTTTATTGTTATTTTTGTTTCGCCTGAAGAGTCCCATATTTGAAAATTTTTAGTAGAATTCAAAAATACAGGATTCTGAGGGCTTTTTAAAATATCAACTTTCGGACGCTAGTGCTAAAAACTAAAATATATTTTTTAAATGATAAGGGCTTTTGCTAAAAAAGTTTGATTTGTCTTTTCTTACTCACTTACTCCAAACTTTAGCTTTAAATTCCTGTCATACATGATAATACTTCCGGCAACTGAAACATTAATGCTAAGTGTGGTATCAAATTTTACTAAATGCTGCGATTTTTCAATGGCAGTATTAGTTAAGCCATTGTCTTCGGCTCCTAATAAATATACACAACGACGAGGATGCTTAAACTGTTCCAGTGCTACCGCACGGTTATCCAATTCAACACCTACCAATTCAGCTCCCTTTGGAAGATGAGCATAAAAATCTTCGAAATTTTCGTAGTGAAAGTAGGGCATAGCTCCTGTGGCTTTGTGTGTGTCGCAAGCTTGCTTAGCATAGCGTTTGCCAACAGTAAAAATAAAACTGGCTCCCATATTCTGAGCCGAGCGCCATAAAACACCCAAATTCTCAGGTGTTTTTCCATTTTGAATTCCAATACAAAAAAAGCCTTGTTCCAGTGTATCAATCATTCTTAATAAATTTAAAGGACAACAAATATAATTCTAAGCTGTAAAATGCAATAATTAATTGTTGATAATATTAATTTTTTATCTAAAACCCGCAAGTCACGGTGTGAGTTGTCTGCCTGTTTGGCATACAGGTTGTTTAATAGGAGTATATAATAATAAAACAAGTGCCGTTAAAAAAGTATTCGCGCTGTGACTATCAAACATATAACCTTAATAGCTGCGGAATAAAGGTATCTATTAGAAAAAAATTATATTTTTGCTTGAACAAATGAAAGCTTTTTATGAACGTATTAATTGTTTACGATTCGGTATTTGGTAATACAGCTAAAATAGCCTCTGCTATTCAAGAGGGCTTTGAGTCAAATGCCAAAGTGAAGCTAGTTCAGATTAGTAAAGTAAAAGCGGAACATCTGGCAAATGCCGAAATTATAATTGTTGGCTCTCCAACCCGTCAATTCAGACCTACTAAAGAGATATCAGAATTTATAAAAAATATTCCATCCAAATCCTTAAAAGGAAAAAGTATTGCTGCTTTCGACACACGAATTCTTTTGTACGAGATTAAATCTTCTTTTCTTCGTTTTATGGTTGATAAAGGAGGGTATGCAGCAAAAACAATTGCCAAGCAATTAAAGAAAAAGGGTGGCAACTTGGTTTTACATCCTGAAGGCTTTATTGTTACCGGCGAAAAAGGTCCATTAGCACCAAATGAGATTGAAAGAGCTCAAACATGGGCAAAATCTTTTTTCTAAACCTAAAATAATAATTTGCTAAATTGCCGCCATAAATTTAGACTATTGCAAAATAAAATCGAATTATTGGCACCAGGTGGTGATGTTGATTCCATAAAGGCAGCTATCCTTGCTGGGGCTGATGCTATATATTGTGGTCTCAATAAATTTAACGCTCGAAACCGTGCTACTAATATTTCTTTCGACAATTTACAAGCAATACTAAGCTTGGCTCATAAAAACAATTGCAAGGTTTTTATTACTCTTAATATCATTATTGTTGATAGCGAAATCCCCGATCTTATTCGTTTACTTAATAAATTAGTTAATACCAGTATCGATGGTGTAATTGTTCAGGATTTAGGCATGTTTTATCTTTTGTCTAAATATTTTAAAAGCTTAAAAGTACATGCCTCTACACAGCTTACAACGCACAACGAGGGGCAAATTAAGTTTTTGAGTAAACTAAATGTTGAGCGAGTTAATTTATCGCGCGAATTAAATATAAATGAGATTAAATATTTAACAACAATAGCACATAATAATTCTGTGTTAACCGAGGTGTTTGTTCATGGTTCCTACTGTATATCTTTCTCAGGCATTTGTTATATAAGCTCGGTGCATGGTGGTAATTCAGGCAATAGAGGTAGGTGTAGCCAACCTTGCCGTGACCAATATTTAACTACAGCTGCTAGTAATAATTTCCCACTTAATCTTAAAGATAATTCTGCTTTTTTCGATCTTAAAGAACTAGCAGAAGCAGGAGTCAATTCTCTAAAAATTGAAGGCCGAATAAAGAAGTATCACTATGTTTATACAGTGGTGAATAGTTGGAGAAAACAGCTTAACTTATTCCAAAATAAAGGTAAACTGCTTACAAATAATAGCGATTTGTACAAAGTGTTTAATCGTGATTTCTCCAATGCATTTTTAAAGGGTGATATTAGCAAAGATATGTTCATTGATAATTCAAGGGATAATTCCATGAAATATCTTGCAGAGTCAATTGATTCAGCATCAGAATTGAAACAAACGCAAGCAAAGTTGTTCAGTGAAAAGAATGATTTCAAAATTGCCATTGAAGCCAAAATAGAAAAGCTAAGTATTAATAAAGCACCATTGCTTATAAGTATTTCGGGAGATATTGGTTCTCCTTTGCAAGTATCTGTTATAACTCCAGATTTTTCGTTTGTAATTCTTTCAGACGCTATGCTTGCCAATAAAGGTAGCGAAGCTTTAAGTTATGCTATGGTAGAAAAAAGATTGAAAGTTTTAAACGATACAGAATACTATATTAAAGACTTGGAATTAAATAGTTTACAAGCCAATGTTTTTATTCCATTCAAAGAACTTACTGCCATTAAAAAGCAAATTCTTTTTAAGTTGAATGGTAAAGAAACTATTGATCCTATTACTGTTCCTGTTTTTAGAAAGCACAAAAATAAAGAGCTAAAACCCACACTTTCAGTCTTAATAGATTCACCAAATGACATTCTGCATATAAAAGCCATTTCAGCTAATATTTATTACCAACTTCCGAATTGTTTTAAAGATAGGGTAAATGAACTAGTTGAATTGTTTATTAAAAACAAAGAGCTGATTCCTTGGTTTCCATCTGTTTTAATAGGGAATGATTATACCCTTGCTGTTGATTTTCTTTTGCAAATAAAACCTAAATATATTATAAGCAATAACACAGGTATAGCTTACCAGGCATATAAGAACGGTATAGAGTGGATAGCAGG
>JAUXEM010000265.1 GCA_030620515.1 Salinivirgaceae bacterium | reverse complement strand
TAGAAAGTTCATATTATGAAACAGCCTATGGCTGAAATAATTATTGAGACACGCACGAACATTGATTAAAATATGAATCAGAACTTAATATGAGCATAGATTTTAAACGAATCAAATTAGATTTATTAATAATAGGAGCAGGGCGCTCTGGCACCACATCCATATATAAATACTTAGACAATCATCCCGAGGTTTGTTTTTCGTCGGTAAAAGAAGTGCATTATTTTTCGATTAATGATTTATATAAACGAGGAGTAAAATATTATCAATCTTTTTTTAATCATTATAAAGATGAAAAAATTAGAGCATCGGCAGATACTTATTTGCTAATGGATTATGAGGCAATTGAGCGTATCGTAAAATATAACCCTGACATAAAAATATTGGTAATGCTTCGTAATCCGGTAGAGCGTGCATATTCTTCGTATAATTATTCGGTTAATTATGGGCATCACCAAAAACTAAGTTCGTTTTCATCTTGTATTGGTTTTGAAAAAAATATAGAAAACGAGCCTGATATTATTAAGCGAAATAATAATGGTCATTTATATGGTAGCTTATATTATAAGCATTTGCAATATTGGATGAATGCTTTTCCAAAACAGAGTTTTTTGTTGCTAGCAACCAGTGAGTTAAAGAATAATCCTAGTGATTTTTATTCGAAAATTACTACGTTTCTAGATATAGAACATTTTATTGGTAATTTTAATATTAGCGAAAAACACAATGCTAATGCGGTTCCCAAAAGTAAAAGTATTGAACAGTTTTTACTTAATAGGAATAATATTTTCAGAAATTTAATTCGAAATTTAGTTCCTTCTTTTATTAAAAGGATAATAATGAAATCGAGTATTATTGATGGTTTACACAATATGAATAGGGTTAATAGTAGTTACGAGAAGCTAAGTTCTGAAGAGTATGATAAAGTGCTTGGCTATTTTGTTGACGATTGCGATAATCTTAAAAAAGACTTTGGTATAGATTTATTATAGAAAAGGAAGTATGCTTTTTGAAATTCTATAATAGAATTCCGAACTTGCTCCAAAACCTTTGAAGAATCTGGCAACTCCCTCTACCATAGAGCCTTCAAAATCAATGTAAAAATCAGATTCAGCATTATCAGTAATAATTTTGTTAACTATTTTAAACATGCTGCTGTTAGTTTTTCCTGTATTTGCTGATGCCGAAAATAGATAGATAATTCTATTTTTATATTTCACAAACAAAGCAGCACTAACAAGATTGTTTTCGCTGTCAACAATGCCTAAAATATTACCAAACCCTCTTGATATAATATCTGAAAATAAGTTTTCAAGAGTTCTGAAATTGCTTGGAGTTAAGTTATTTACAGGGTTCTCTTTTTTTAAGTTTAAAAATGCTTTCACATCAACAGAGTTATTAAATACCCAGTCTGTATGCAATTCTTTTTTTAAATTCCTTTTAGTGTTGGTGTTAAAGTTTTTGGTAATAAGGGCATAACTATTTTTAAGACTAAGTATTGAGTTTAATCTTTTATTCTCATTGTTGCAATTTACTGTGTTCGCATAATTAAACGATATTTCACTTTTAATAAATGAGTTTGGAATTGCATTTAAAAATAATTCAATATCCGGACACTCTGAACCCTGAAAAAACACCCCCAGTTGTTGAGCAAAAAGAGGGTGATATATGTATTTCAAACCATATTTTTTTTTCCATGGTAATGGCAAAACTGCATTATAATCGTTTAAAACAATAGCATGCCAATTAGGTGCAATAATATCTATATACCAGCTTAGTGCATAAACTAAACCATTGCTCGATTTCTCAATACAATTATCCCATTTATCCTTATTAATTTCATTATGTTTTAGATACTTTATTGCCATATAATTAAATAATAAAAGTCAAATATACTACATCCTTTTAGTAAGATATGCAAATGTATCTATTTCTTATGCCTTCTAGCCAAGGTGCTAATCACATCATCAAGCTTAAAACCCTTTGCTTTTAGTAGTAATAAATAGTGAAACATTAAATCGGCTGCTTCATTTATAAAAAGGTCGTCATTTTCGTCTTTTGCTTCAATGACTAGCTCAACAGCCTCTTCACCAACCTTTTGTGCTAATTTATTTATTCCTTTGTCGAATAGCCTGCGTGTATATGATTTTTCTGGCGATTCGCTAAGTCGCTGATTAATTACACTTTCCAGATATTCCAAGGAGAAATCAGATTGATTTGTTTCATTAAAGCAAGTGTCAGTGCCTTTGTGACAAGTCGGTCCAATTGGATTTGCTTTAATCAGTATAGTATCGTTATCGCAGTCGCTAAGTATTTCAACGACATTCAGTAAATTACCTGATGTTTCGCCTTTAGTCCATATTTTTTTCTGACTACGAGAATAGAAAGTTGCTTTTCCAGTTTCTTGTGTTATTTTGAGGGCTTCTTCGTTCACAAAGCCAAGCATTAATACTTTGTTAGTATTTGCATCTTGCACTATTGCGGGTACAAGTCCATCTGTATATTTGTTGAAGTTTAGTTCCATTTTCTATTTTTTTGCTAGTTAATTAGTTTTCAGTTCACAGTCTTCAGCCAATCCCTTTCTACCTACTGCCTACTGGATTATCTTATTTCAATTTTTTCGTTTCTTAAAAAGTTTTTTAAATCAGTAATTTCAATTTCTTTAAAGTGGAAAATACTTGCGGCTAAAGCGGCATCGGCTTTTCCTTTGGTAAATACTTCTTTAAAGTGTTGCATATTTCCAGCACCTCCTGATGCAATAACCGGAATGTTTATTAGCTCTGAAATGGTTTTGGTTAATTCAATGGCAAAACCATTTTTAGTTCCGTCGTGGTTCATGCTAGTAAGTAAAATTTCACCTGCGCCTAAATCGTAAATTTGCTTAGCCCAATCTGCTGTTATAATAGGAGTAGAGCGTGTTCCACCATGCGTATAAACAAACCATTTATTATCTTTGAACTTTGTATCTATGGCAACAACAATACACTGCGATCCAAATTCCTTTGACAAACTTTCAACCAATTTAGGATTACTTACGGCAGCTGAATTAATAGTAATTTTATCGGCTCCAGCTTCTAATAGTTGGCTAACCTGATTAATACTACTAATACCACCACCTACGGTAAATGGTACATTTACATTTCTTGCTACATCTTTAACTAAGCTTGCAAAGGTTTTACGCTCCTCAAGAGTAGCCGATATATCTAAAAAGCAAAGTTCATCAGCACCTTGCTGTGCATATAAAGCACCAAGTTCAACAGGGTCTCCTGCGTCTCTTAGCTCTTTAAAATTTATACCTTTTACTGTCCTTCCGTCTTTAACATCCAGACATGGAATTATTCGTTTTGCTAACATCTTTCTACAATTTGTAATTATAAATTAGTAATGAACAATTAAGTGAATATGCGAAAATAGTAGTAATGTTTTTTTGATTTTCGTATTCTCTTTTTTATTTTAAATGAATTTACTGAGATCCGTTAATTGGATTGTTCCTTCGTAAATTGCTTTTCCAATTATTGCTCCATACATACCCATTTCTTTTAGTTTAATTACATCATCTATTGTTGTTACTCCACCACTTGCAATAAAGTTTAGTTTAGGAAAATCACTCATTAATTGCTTGTATAATTCAATTGAGGGACCAATCATTGCGCCATCTTTGGAAATATCGGTGCAAATTACTTTTTCAATACCTTTATCTTGGTAAGATTCTATTAATTCGTTGATAGTGAGCTCTGATTCCTCTTGCCAACCTTTAATTGCAATTTTATTGTTTCGTACGTCGGCACCTAGTATTATTTTGTTTGAGCCGTATTCGCAGAGCCATTTCTCAAAAAGAGTTCGGTTTTTCACAGCAATGCTTCCGCCAGTTATCATTTGTGCTCCCGATTCAAAAGCAATTTTTAAATCTTCGTTGCTGTTTAATCCACCACCAAAATCAATTACTAAATCGGTGTTTGACGCGATAGATTCTAGTGTTTTATAGTTCACTATTTTACCTAGCTTTGCTCCATCTAAATCAACTAAATGTAGGTTTATTATTCCTGCATCAGCAAATTGTTTTGCAACTTCTAATGGCTTTTCGTTGTATATTTTTTTCTTATTAAAATCTCCAAAAGTAAGACGAACACATTTGCCGTCTATAATATCTATTGCGGGTATAATTTTCATATTTTATAGTATCAAGTA
>JAUXEM010000059.1 GCA_030620515.1 Salinivirgaceae bacterium | reverse complement strand
TACGCCGCATAAAAAAGAACCAAAAATGGTTTGGGTTAAACGTTTTAGGTTTGTCAATAGCATTTGCCTGTACATTAATGGTTTATTCGTTTGTTGCCAACGAGATTAGTTATGATAAGTTCCATACTAAAGCTGACCGTATTTTCCGAATAACACAAAATTCAAATACTGGCAAAAGCTCAATGATTGATGCCAGATTATGGGGAGGGATAGCTCCCATGTTAAAAGATGAGTTGCCTGAAATTCAAGATTATGTTCGCATATCATCGTTTCGTAATGCAATTGTTACAATAGACGATAATTCTTTTTACTCAACCAAAATATATGGTGTTGACAGTTCGTTTTTTAAGGTATTTGATTATGAACTATTAGTTGGAAATAAACAAGATTTATTTAAAAGTCCAAAACACGTTGTTATAACAAAAACTATTGCTAAAAAATATTTTGGCACAATTAACGTACTTAACAAGCAAATTAAAATATTACATCAAAAAAGCGATATTGCCGAAGAGTTTACCATTGAAGGAATTATTCATGATTTTCCTGAAAACTCACATTTTAAAGCCGATTTTTTATGCTCACGTGAAGATAATCGCGACAATTGGGCATACACCTACCTTTTATTAGCAACAAATACTAATAGTTTGCATTTGCAAGACTCAATACAAGCTAATTGGAACGATAGGTATGCTAAATCAGACTATAGCCCTGTTGCAAATTTACAAGCCCTTACCGACATTCATTTATACAGCAATAAATCGCGCGAATTAGAGCAAAATGGTAATATGCGAATACTGTATTTATTAGTAAGCGGTGTATTAATTATACTAATTATTGCGCTTATTAATTTTGCTAATCTAAACTCTGTACAGTATTTAGCAGAGCAAAAAAGCTTTATGGTAAAAGTAGTTAACGGAGCAACTCCAATAATTCTGGCAAAAGAGTTCCTTAAAGAAATCTTGGTTTTAATTATTTTAGTTGTAGGTCTTGGCTTTATTATGGTTTATTATTTTTCTAATTTATTCGATTTTAAAGCATTTTTACTCACCTCAAAATTACAGATTGCTACAGTAGTTGGTATTTTTATCCTTATAGTAAATATTTTTGCTGTCTTACCATTTTTATACCGCAAAGAAAAACCCATTGAGTCATTAGCTAAATCACAAAATAGCAGTTCGCATAAAGTATTTTCAGTATTACAGTTAGCACTTTCAGTAATTGCAATATCATTATCCCTGTTTTTGCAAAAGCAAATTTCTTATATAAACAATTTACATCCCGATGCAAAAAAGTCTGATTTAATTGTAATGCCAAAAAATCCGATGCATGTAGTCGGTAAATTTAAAACTTTCAAAGAACAGGTACTAAAGCATCCCGAAATATTAAAAGTAAGTTCAGCAATGGAAGAGCCTGCTGGTATTGTCACCGATAACTTTCCGTATATATTAGATGGCGAAATTTCAGACGATAGAAAGACCATTAATATATTGAGTATTGACTCTAATTTTTTCTCTTTTTTTGGAATAGAACCCATTGCAGGTACACTAAATATGGGAACAACCACAACTTTAGAGTGGGAACAAAAAGCAATTCAGCTTTGGCAATTAGAGCGGAATAACCAAGAAATTCCTAAAGGTTTAAAAGAGGAAATAACACCTATCCATGCCAAATACATAATAAATAAAATGGCTTTGGGGCATTTAGGAATTGAAAGCCCTGAAAAGGCTATTGGTAAAAAATTCCAGTTCGATTTTATGGGTGAAATGTTTCCCGAGGGTAAGATAATTGGTGTGGTTAACGATTTTCATTACACTAATATGTATGTAAAAGAGAAGCCCTTAGTTATGGTTGCTCGCAAAATGTTTTGTCACTGTTTCCTGTTTCGTGTTGATGTAAATAATATATCGGGAGCTGTTACTGCATTAAAAACAGAATGGGAAAAACTGAATCCTGATGTACCGTTCGGGTTTGAGTTTATAAGTGATAGCTACCAAAAGGTTTACCAAAGCGAATACAATCAAATGTGGGTTATTATGGTATTTACTATTATCTCAATTATACTTTCGGTAATGGGACTGCTTGCCATGGTGTCGTTTACATTAAAAACAAAAGTTAAAGAAATTGGTGTCCGCAGAGTAAACGGAGCCAAAATATTTGAGATAATAAAAATGCTTAATACCGATTATCTGAAATGGATAGCTTTAGCCTTAATACTTGCTTTTCCAATAGCTTTTTATGCAGTAAGCTCTTGGCTCGAAAATTTCGCCTACAAAACCACACTAAGTTGGTGGGTATTTGCTTTGGCAGGTTGCCTTGTGTTGGGAATAGCTTTGTTAACAGTAAGCTGGCAAGCGTATAGGGCGGCAAGGCGTAATCCGGTTGAGGCATTGAGGTACGAGTGATGAGATCTCGATTTTTATAGATAGGATCGAAGCACTTCGTTACGAACAATTACAAGCAGAATACAAAACAGTGAATAGTTAAAAGCAGTGAATATTAATTAAATTATCATCTCATGATTAACCTAAAAGGAATCTATAAGTATTACGATGCAAAGCTTCATCGTACTTTTGTTTTAAATGATGTAAACCTTACTATAAACTAGGGTGAATTTTTATTTATTATTTCAAATTTTATTTTTTGTATACCCAAGCCCCACCTTGGAATTTTTCTTTCGTGCTATTTAAATTATTATAAGCATCGCTATTACCCGAGAATGAATTAATGGTTACAGCATTGTATTTACCGCTGTACATTGGTATTATTCGCGATTTGTAACCTTCGCTTATTAATTTTTCGTTTAGTTTTGAGGCATTAGCTTTAACGGCAAAACAACCAATAACAATATGATAAGGGTTGTTTAAAAACTCCTTTTGTGCCTGTATTTCGGCAAGTATTGCATCAATTTTATTAATTTGCTCTTTAGGATACTTTTCTTTAGTATTTAATTTTGATGCTTTTAAGTAGGCAGTTTTTGCATCGCTATAAGACTCTTGCTCAAACAGCTTATCGGCTTCGGCCAAGGTCTTTTTGTATTGTGTAGCTATGCTTTGTGCTTTAATAATGTTGTCAATATCTTTAATTTTCTGTGTTGCATATTCGTCTTTTGGCTTAATGTCTTGAGCCTGAGTGTAAAATATCTTTGCATCAGTATATTGCTTTTCGTTAAAATTCTTATCGGCATGTTCAATAGCTTTTTTATATTTTGCGCCCGACATTAAACTGCATGAACCTAATCCAATGGTTAAGCTAAGTGCTGCTATAATAGTTAAAATAGTAAGTCTTGTATTCATAAAATATAGGTTTGATTTAGTAATCTGAAAAAATATTTATATTTAATTGGCTTCGAAAATAATAAAAAGATTAGAGTAATTTGCTCTAGTATCAATTAAATTCTATTTTTGACATGAATTTATAGTTTTAATTATGAGCCTATTTGATAAAATTAATGCTGATATAAAAACAGCAATGTTAGCTAGAGAGAAAGATAAGTTAGAGCCATTGCGTGCTGTAAAAGCCGCATTTTTAATGGCTAGAACGGAAAAAGGGGCTAGTGATAACCTTTCGGAAGATGCCGAAATAAAAATCATACAACGTTTAGTTAAGCAGCGCAAAGATTCCGCTGAAATATATAAAACAAATAATAGAGAAGAGCTTTATACCAAAGAGGTTTTTGAGGCTAATTTAATTGCCCAATATTTACCTGCTCAACTATCAGATAGCGAAATAGAAGAAGAAGTGCGTTCTATTATTACTAAAGTAGGTGCTACTGGGCCACAAGATATGGGAAAAGTTATGGGAATGGCTTCGAAGCAAATGGCTGGTAAAGCCGAAGGTAAAATGATTTCAACGGTTGTTAAAACTGTTTTATCGTCGCTTTAATATAAAGCCCCTATTCATAGTTTATCAATAACAACACCGGCACTGCTATTCTCAGCAGTGTCTTTAATTCTTTTAGCTTATACCAACCGCTTTTAGGATATGCTAAAAGCGTAAGTAATTTGTATATAATACTTTGTTAAACTTACAATCGCTCAATTTGGGTCAAAATCGGAAGTTATTTTTGAGTGAACCCTAAGTAGCAAATATTTGATATTAAATCAGGTTCTCTACCATTTTTGTGGGTAGTGAACAATAATAATATTTCGCAAAATTTTGCAATATGAAAGCTGTTCGCCGTGCAGGGTGGGAGTTTGAAACTTGTGCGGAATTTTAATAATTTGGATTTGTAATAAGTTTGTGCTTACTAAGAGTCAGAACAACCATGAGAAGGGAGCTTTATTTGAAAGATAAAGCAATTATTAAAATTCGTAAGTTTCAATAGATTTTTGTCACTTTTCATCATGGAAAAGTGAAAGAAGATAAATGTTTATAAAGGATAATACAGATAATAATATTAGAATTAATTTGATTACCCACAAAAATGGTAATAGAACCTTAAATCAATTAGTCACACTGTACTAGTTGCTGTAATTAACTATTTATGAGATAGATATAAAAATATACCGAAGTATTGTGTATACATAGTATAAGAAAAATAGGGATATGTCCTTATTTGTCAAAAAACAACAACTTAATATCACGATCTATTAGACTATGCAACAAATTCTTAAAATATTCTATGCAAAATTAGGATAGTATATAACGATTTAACTAGAAGCTAATTGAGACTTTAATTTTGCTATTGCATCTTCTTTATCCTGTAAGGCTATATTTAATTTTTTTAATTCATCATTTTCAGATTCTTGAGATTTTCTCATATCCTCTTGTGTAGCTTGTAATTCTTCTAGATTTTGTCTCATTTCTTCTTCTTGAGTCTTCATTTCTTCAGATTGTTGTTGTGAATTCTTTAATAGTTCCGAAGTTCTTTTGTTTATTTTTGCGCCTGAAATTGTTGAAGCAATACTCTCTCCTATTTTCTCAACAAACTCAATCTGATAAGCTTCAAACTTAGTAAAAGATGCTATTTCTATCACACCAAATATTTCATCTTTTAAGATTAATGGTACAAGTAATAACGCATTAGGTTGAGCATTTCCAAGTCCTGATGTTATACTTATATAGCCTTCTGGCATATCAGTAATGTATATAGATTTTTTTTCTAAACCACACCTGCCAACAAGGCCTTCTCCCCAATTAATTTTTTCCTCATTAAACTTTTCTCGACCGTAAGCATAAGTTGCTTCTACCTGGTAATATTTTAAACTGTTATCTTTATTATCATATAACTCAGAATTGTCGTCATTTAGAACAAATAAACCACCTTGATTTGCATCCAAGTAATTAACTAATTTACTAATGATTTTAAAGGATAATTTCTCCATATCCTCATTATCCTGCCTTAATAAATCACCAAATATAGCTAATCCTTGAGTTGCCCAATTTCTAGTTTTGTCTTCAATTTTTCTGTTTTCTTCTTCTTTTTTTGATTTTTGAAGACTATTCTTCATATTGATTAATGATTTTCCGAGAATATCGTCATCACTAAGAGCTTTAAAATCGGACAAAAAATTACCATCCCCTATTTCATTAGAAAAACTTGCTTTTTGTCTCAGACTATTAATGTGATAATTAAAGGCATTCGCCATATCTCCTATTTCATCATTTTTAGCTTTGATTTGTTCCTTAGGCAAAAATCCTTTAGACATTTTTAATGTAATATCTTTTATATAATTTATAGGATTTACAATAGCTTTAATAGTGAAAATTGAAATTAACAAGGTTATAAAAATTAATACTATACCACTAATTAGCAAAACTCTTTTAAAAAACAAAAACGACAATTGCATGTTTTCTGATTTTGAATCAGCAATGCCTTTAATTTCTTTTCTTAATTTTTGTGTTTTGCCAATTGTATTTTCTGCAATGAACATTATTTCACCACCAGTTTCAACCATTGGTTGAACTTCAAATATAATCATTGGGTCTTCGTAATCGCTAAAGCTACTAAGCGATTTCATGACATAAGAATATTTATTAAATAAAGAATCCTCAACCGATAAGAAAATGATTTCTAGTTTTTCATTTTGCTCTGGTGTCCAAAATTTAGAAATATTTATTAAATCTGACTTTATTTTTGGGTATAAAACATCAATAGATTCATTGAGTTTTAATTTGTCTATAGTTTGTTCTTGTTGGTCAATAAACACCCAATTTTTAATCAGCATTTGCGATTCTACAATTAAATCTTCTAATTGTATAATATATTTTGCCGATGGATTACTAATATTAAGTATCTCATCATTTATCTTCAGGTTTTTATTTAATGTAATATAAGTAAGTGAATAACTCAGTAAGATAAAAATGGCAATACTCCCAAATCCTATCCACAATTTTCTGCCAATTGTAAAACGCCTATTCTCAAATAACTTCATTTTTATTATTTTATAAGTTTGTAATATATTGTAAAAAATGTTTTACAATATTTACATTGCCATTTTTTCAAGTGTTGTGCTTATTACTAGTTTCCGGCTAGTTGCGTTTGCTTTATTCATTTTAAATCGGAGTTTTGACCCTTGCAAAACAAAATTTATTGCCGCGCCAGAATCTGTTAGCCCTTTTTTATCGGTAACAACTAATGTATTCCCTATTTTATTTAAAGCCGAAGCTAATTCTCCACTACTCCCCTTAGATATAAATAAAATATGACATTTATTTATTTGTGATGCCGATGAATATTCAACCACTACTATCTTTTGAGCTCCTATTTTTCGTGTAGCTGCAATTTTTTTAAGTTCTAATGTTACACCTGTTTTACCTAGTACAGCAATAACAAAATCCCCAGATTTATAAGATGCTGGCCAATTTGTGTTTTTTGCAAAGTTGTATATAAATGCCGATTTAAGTTTATCAATTTGAGCATAAGATTCACTTACAAATCCAAACATTAAAATCACAAGACTTATTGTAAAAAATCTTTTCATTCGTTTAAATTTTGTGCACAGGTTGAGAATTGAGTCACCTACCTACCGTTAGACAGGCTTTTTAATCATTGTTCGTATGCCTGCCTTGCCGTCAGGCAGGTGTCTCAATATTTACCTCAGCCATGGGCTGTTTCATAATTATTTATTGTTAATAATATTTTGCGTTATATTAGCTACCTACTTATAAATAGTATGTTCTAACTCTTTTATTTACTAATTCTTATTAAAATGATAAGATGCCTTAACAACAAATTCTAGGCTTTTGCCTGGATATGGAGCATGCCATCCATTATAAGGCTGTAAATAATCGTACTTACTATCAAGTATATTATATGCTCCCACTCCAAAATTCAAGCCTTCAATAAATATATCTCTATAATTAATAAATACATTTAATAATGTTAATGGATTAATTTCATTTAAAACAAGTTCATCTTCTATTGCATCGTACGTACTATAAGCATAACGTTTTCCTAAATACGATAAGGATGGATTAATTGAAAGTCCTTTATAAATATTTAAGCTTCCGTTGAAAGATACTTTGTGTTGTGGGGTTCCAATCATCGCACTTTCATTAGTGCTAACGGTGTAATCAGGGACTTTGTTAATGCCTTTAGCACTGTAATATGCATATGATAAAGTTGCATATCCCCATTTCTGATTTATTTTATATTCTACATCAAGTCCTGCTGTACCTGTTGCTTCGCGATTTGCGTAACCAGTTTGTCCTGATGCATTAACAAAATATACAATAGTTTGATTAATTTTCATGTAGAAAATATTTGCACTAAGAGACATGTTGTCTGTTAGTTTATAACCCGCTTCTAATTCAATAACCTGTGTTGTCTCAGGCTTAATATTTGGCTGTAAATTATTTAAATAAGCACTTTTATTAATATTTTCTACACCCGGAGACTTGAATGCCATACTATAAAGTAATTTAGCATGAAACTTGTTAATAACTTTTGTAAAGCCTAGCCTTGGAGCAAATGCCGAGCCAAATACACTATGATTTTCATATCTTAATCCTAAAATTGTATTTGCAATTTCCGATTTTATTAATCCCTGGGCAAATGCGCCAAAATTTCCAAAAGTTAATTTTTTAGACCCATTATAATATAAGCCTTCATCTCCAGATTGAATTGCGCCTGAATCATATGTATATTCAACGCCCGACAAAATATTTATTTTATCATTCAAATCGTAAGAAGCAGTTATACTTGGTTTTATTCTATTTGCCATTCTTAAATATTTGCCATATGAACTAGTAGTATCTGCTCCAATAGGTTCGTCGGAACTGTACCAAGGTTGATTTTGAACATAATTTACTTTTGGCGACAAAATTAGTTTTTCATTTATTTTCCAATCATATTTAAGCTCTGCTAATATAGTTCTAGAATCAACATTATACGCATGTTCAAGATTTTCATCGTACAAATCTCTACTATCTGTTTTATAATCGTCATAGATAACTCGTAAGCTTAAATCTTTATATTTCATGCCTGCATTAATATTCATAGCCGAAATATCAGAATTATCAGTCATTGAAAATGTATCGCCATATACATCGGTATACTCTCTATCACTTCTGTTTCCATCTCTATACGACCCTGAAAGAGAAAACTCAAAATCATTAATTTCCTTACCTAAAGCTAAACTAACGTTAGGGCTACCTGTTTTGCCTGTATGAGCATAATTAGCAACGACTTTAATACCATTTAAATCTGCCCCAGATTGTGTTATAATATTTATTACACCTAATTCTGCAAATCCACCATAAATTGCTGAGCCTGGACCTCTTATTAATTCTATTTGTTTTATATTATCAACTGAATAATGCCCTCCATAAACTACGGTTGAATACAAAAGTTCATTAACCTCTTGCCCGTCAATCATTAACAGCACTTTCCCTTCGTGAGCCCAATTTCCTCGCATACTTAAACCAATCTGACCTTGAACATCTACTCCAAACTCTATACCTGGTACTAAGCGTAAAATATCAACCAAATCGCGAGCACCTGAGTTCTCTATTTCTAACTGTGTTACTACGGATACAATCGCAGGCGACTCTTGCTGTGTCATTGCTGTTTTTGATGCAATAGTTAATTCAACATTCATCAAAGATTCTAAATCCATGTCTAAATAATTATCAACACTTATTGTATCTGTTTGTGCAATAGTTATGCTAAAGCCTAACAATATAAATAAACCTAACAGTCCAATTCGTCTCATAAGTCCTAGTCTTTTTTTAATAAAATATTTATTATTGAAGCAAATGTATGTTAAATAATTATAATGCAATGTAGGTTAGTTAATAATAGTTCGTTGTGTTTTTATAATGCCGTGATAATCAATCTAGTGCAAGGCTGCCGTGTGTTTGTATAAATGTTTAATATTCAGGTAATAGTATTTTTAGCTGGCTGTGCGCCAAGGTAGCTCTCATAATCTAACGCACTACTAGAATGCGAGATAAAATTCTTTTGTAAGTTGTTTGTATTTATATGAATATTGATGCCTGCCAAATTCTTCTACAATTAATGAGTCTTCTGTAAATTTATTTTTTTCTTGCGAGAATTCTATTAATACTCGTTTAGGTGGTTTTTCAGGAGTTGGTTTAATATATACAATACTGTTACAGTATAGGTTGTTGTTTTCCGCTTCCAGTTTATATTGCTGCAGTTTATCGTTCGGAATTATAACGCTAAATATTCCATTTTTCTTCATTAAGGTTATAATACTGGTAAATAATTCTTTAGTAGAAAGTGTGTAGGTGTGGCGTGCAGTAGTTCTACATTCCTTATCTGCTTTAAGTGAATTGTCGAAGAATGGTGGATTAGATACAATTAAATCATATTTATTTTTAGAGTTTAAGGCGTATTCTTGCAATGAATTGTGATGTATTGAAATCCTTTCTGACCAAGGGCATTGTTCGGTGTTACAATAGGCTTCAGAAAAAGCGGCTTTGTCAATTTCAATTGCGTCAACAATAGCATTGCATCGTTGAGCTAGCATAAGTGCAATTAATCCGGTTCCTGTGCCTATGTCGAGTATGCTTTTTGTATTTTCAATATTAGCCCAAGCGCCTAACAATACTCCATCGGTGCCTACCTTCATTGCCGATTTTTCTTGTAAAATTGTAAATTGTTTAAACTTGAAATAGTTGTTTGCCATTTTATTCTGTCATTAACTCATTCATTTCTTCACTCATTGTTATCTGTTAACTCCAATGCCAAATAGTGCAAAATCATACTTTACAGGGTCGTTTGGGTCAAACTGGCGTAAAATATTTGTAAGTTCTTCTACAGCTTTCCAATCGTTTTGCTTGCGCTTAAGTAAGCCAAATTCACGCGCAACAGTACCCGAGTGTACATCTAAAGGCATCATTAAATCTTTTGTTGGTATACCTTTCCAAATGCCAAAGTCAACTTCGTTTTTATCAGTTCTAACCATCCAGCGCAAGTACATGTTAATTCGTTTTGCTGCTGAGTTTTTTAATGTGTTGGCTATATGCTTTTCTGTTCGGGTTTCATGATTGTTTTCAAAAAACACTTCTCTAAAATTACTGATAGATGTTTTGATACTATTATCTTTTTTATACCCTTGTTCGAAAACGCTTTGCAAACCACCATGTTTCATATAAATATTCTGTAACGATTCAATAAAATGAACACAGTCAATGCCATTAAATGTACGATACTTAAAATTGTAGAATAGTTTTAGATCGTTTTTATTTGCATTGGAAATAAAATCGAAAGGTGAATTATCCATCCAACTCATTAATTGCTTAGCACTTTTTATTATTGCTTTTCTGTTTCCCCAAGCAAGAATAGCTGAAATGAAGCCTGCAATTTCAATATCTTCTTTACTTGTGAATTTATGAGGTATTGAAATTGGATCATTTTCAATAAAATTTATGCAATTATATTGGCTTACAAATGTGTCTAAAACCGACTTAATATCACGATCTATCATACGAAACAACAAATTATTAAATTATTCTATGCAAAAATAGAATAGTTTCTTTTGTAATCGAAATTCTTATTAAAAATTTTATACTTTTGACCTTTCTATAAGTAACATATATTTTGGTGTCGAATAATGTTTAATGTTGAATTCTTTTTGAAAGGTTTATTAGTGGGAATATTGGTTTCAGCGCCAATGGGACCAATAGGTGTTTTGTGCGTGCAAAAAACTGTGAATAAGGGAAAGCTTTTGGGATTTATTTCAGGATTAGGGGCAGCTACAGCTGATACATTATATGCTATGATGGCGGCATTTGGTGTTACTTATATCACTAATTTTTTAAGTGATAATCAGATTGCTTTTCAAGTTGTTGGAATTATTGTTTTGTTATTTCTAGGTTTTCGAATGATTTTTAGTAACCCTATAAAGCAATATCGTTATTATCGTACAAGTAGTAGAAAGAGAAATGCAATTAAAGATTACATTTCAGTATTTTTCCTTACAATTTCTAATCCGCTTACTATAATCTTCTTTGGTGCAGCTTATACTATGTTGGGTTTATTTTCCGATGGTGAAAGTCAAAATAATAACCTTTTATTGGTTGTAGGCATATTTATAGGAGCTTCGCTATGGTGGTTTATGCTAACCTCTGTTGTTAATATTTTTCGCAAGAAATTTCGTTTGCGTAATATTTTTATGCTAAATCGTGTAAGTGGCATCGTTATAATTTGCCTTTCGGTAATTGCGATTTTTAGGTTTTTTGTTTTTGTGTAGCTTGTCCGACAAATATTTATGGTTTAAATTTTAGTAGTTAGTTGCGCTTTTGTAAATATATAGCCTACATATTTCAATGAATTTCTGCAATTTTATTAAGTACCTGAATAGCAAGGCTGGGTAAGGTCTGTTCATAAAAGGAGTAGATAGAATGTATATTTGGTAGTAATTCGAGTTCTATATAAATGACCGAACAAAGAAGATTCTGCATTGCATAAGATTCAGATATTTAAGACAATGTTATTTTAAAACAAAAGAAGTTTCATTCTAACCTTAATAATTCATAGATTTTTTCAAAAAGCAATTGCCATATTGAACAATCAAAGAGCCTAAAAACAACCCAACAAGGTAGTATTATCAAATTTTTCAATTTCAAAAATATTTCTATTTGTTTTGAAAAATCATCTATATTATTTTATGATTTCTTTAATTGAACATTCCGTGTTTGGGTTATACCCAAATAGAATAAAAAAAGCTGGAATAATAATATTCCAGCTTACAGTATAAAACTTGTAATGCAGTTATTCTACTACGATAATTTTTCGTACCATTTGCTGATTACCCTTAGTTGCTTTAATAATATAAGAACCTTGACTAAGCCCTTCTATTCTTTCGGAGTTTGAATTGCATTGCTCGTTAATGTATATTACACTACCAAGCATATCAAATATAATAAGCTTAGCACCTAAAGTGTTTTCTATCTTAAATGTACCTATACTAGGATTTGGAAATATGGATATTTCTGCATCAGCCGTATTCTTATTAATAGACATTCCAGAGGATAAGCTAATCTTTGATGTTTGGTAAACATATTTATCAACATCCGATTCTATAAAAACAACTACCTCACAATTATCAACTTTGTATTTATTTGCATCTATTTCGAAATCATGCTCAACCGAGGTATTATTTAGAATGTCGATAGTAGTACCTTCAGCATTAGGATAAAATCCATGATTTACAAAGTTAACATGCTTTAATTGATTTTCTGGAGCGAAACCTGATGGCCATGCTTCAGCAATATGCGATTCTGTTAATGCGACCCTTAGCTTTAAGCTACTTTCGGTCACTGCTTCGCTTTTTTCAACTTTAACATTAATATTAAATACACCTGTCTTTGTTTCCGTTTTAGTTAAGGCAATAGTGATTGGAGATTTAATGCCTTTAGCTACTTCATACAACTCTAAATATTCTGTATAACAACTGCCAGATGAGCAACTAGACGACTTAATATAGTGAGCATCGAAAAATGCAGTAGGGAATCCAGTAATACCAAGATAGTCAATTCGTGCTCTAGAATCAGGAACTGTATAATCGTCTGATGAATGGTGTTCAATAATTGCAACATCATGTCCTTTTGCTATTAAATCGTCAGCACCTACAGCAGATGAAGGACAAGCACTACACCATGTGCCGGTACCTATCTCCAGCAATACGTATTGTCGTTCCAGCGTATAAGTATTAATATGCTTATGTAAACTATTGTTAGAAATATTTTCATCTCCTTCTAAATGAGTTTCTACTACTAATTTATAAACTTTTGAGTTTTCAGGTATTGTATAACCAGGAAACAAAGCACTCTTAGCTTCTCCTGCAGCAAGTGTTAACTCAACCGTATCGGAGTACAGAACAAGGTCAGTATCAAAATCGGTAATAGTTGCACTAGATTTAAATGTTTGCGAATTTTTTCCTACATTCTGAATACTTGCAGTTGGAATGTAACTATCACCAGATATAAATTGCCTGTTGCCCAATATGGCACGTGGCGATACGTCATCTGCTGGTGGTGCTGTAATAATAACATCATCTAATAACCAATCTTTAATATCACCAAAGCTTCCATCAAAATAAATACTAAACTGAAAAGTGCTAGAATTAACATCAGCATTAGTTATATTAATGATTTTTTCTTCAGCATTAATAGATTCTGTTATAACTTTAGACCAAACAACATTCCATGCCCCCCCATTTGATCGTGTTGCAACTCCAATTTCAAAAGAATTCTCTTTATATTCTACTTTTTGTTTGAAAGATAAAGTTACTGTTGAATTGCCAGTCAGGTCAATTTCTGGCGATATTAGCCTATCTAAACCCTTATCAGAACCTGGATACCAATCTATCCTAGCCTCGTATGGAGAGCCTCCCGCTTTATCAGAATAGGTGCTTGCCCAATGAGTATCTGTAAACCCATCACTTTTAACTGTCCAATCTGTTGGAGGGAAATCCCATACATCAAAGTGTTCTTCGAACAAAACTTGTTGAGCTTGTGAAACATAAGCAAACAAGCAAATAAAAAGTATTAAAGTTGTTTTCATAATATTTAGTTTTAAAAATTTTTATAATATATGTATAATTTTGTATATTCATATGTTTTTTTTTGACTTTAATATTGACTTTGATTATTTTTCTAAACTTTTGCTTTGCCATTGTAAAACAATAATCACTTATTTTTTAACTCATATTTTCTTTTTATCCTCGTTACTAAACGCAAATTTGCAACTTAGAATCTTGCTAAAGCACAAAATAATTTAGCTTAATTTTAGGCACATAATATTTCACAAAGCCTTGATTTCTATTTTGCGAAGTTGTAAATAGCTCTGAAATAGTGCAATCACAAAAATAGAGCAATGTCCTATACTATTAATGCAAAAAGGTTGCTAGTATTAGAAAAGTAGGTGGCACCAACTTAGGGCTGATGTTGCATGTTGTACTCATACCGCAGGGCGTTGCCTCGTGCTAATTGTTTTAGCCTTACGGGCTGATTAGCAATCTACTTTAACTTCGTAAAATATAGTTAGGCTTTTATATTATAATACTAATGTTTATACTATTAGGTAAGTATCCTAATATCCGCAATTCATCGGATGAGTTTATTGATTAACAACAACATAGATATGGTTTTGCTGCACCTCTATATTACTACTCATCCGATGATTATAAATACTTTAATTAGTTACCTGCAGAAGTATGGAATATAAATTAATTTTGTAGTGTGAGTAAAATGTTTTTACTTAACATTCGAAACTCATAAATAATCACAATATGAAAAAAGTTACTCTAATGCTATTCTCAATGGTTATTGCAATATGTGCTATTGCTAATAACCCCACAGGAGATTTTTCCAATAAATCATTATATAAAAGCGATGATTTCAATAAATTTGGAATTGGATTTGGAATTGGATTTGGTTTTTTTACCCGGAGGATGTTAACAATTGGATAGAACACAGATATTCTAATTATACCCAAGAGTTTGGATCATTTGATATAATAATGAATGAAAACATTGCTGCAGTGGTCACTTACAGACCGATTAAAATGCTACGCATTAACCTATCTGCTGAAGCTGGAATTGGCCCAAAGCTTGTTAGGATTAATAACGGAGAAACTAATTACCATAATTTTGGTCGTTATTCGGGCGGTCTAGAAGCATATTTAAATGTTCCTATTGGCTCGGGTAGGCATAGTATTTTATTTGGTGTTGGCTCTTTTTACCACCACCTGTACTTTGAAGGATACAGCGGTAATACTATTGGTATAAGGGTTATTCCTTTTGGAATGTCTTTTAGTATTGGAAAGTTTCAACCGCAAATTTTATTGGGTGGCGATTTGCTCTCAAATGTTATTGATAATTCAAACGATTATGATTTTGAATTAAACTATAATCATGGTTTTATTCATATTAACCTCTTATTTTAAATCAGTGAGACTTTGATTTTGTGTAACAAAATTAATTAGTCGATCTCCTGCCTGCCAAGTGGGGCGTCGGGCAGGTTCCCCGCCCCTTGGGGCGAAATGCAATTATAAAAACAACGATCCCCAAAATGCACTAATTTCATTTTGGGAATTACTTTTTGTCTTATTCTACTAGTCAATAACCTATCAAATCAAAGGTATGTACCTCAGGGTAGAACCCTGAACCCAAGATTCCAATGCAGAGCATCGGGGTGTCATACCACATATTGCCGATACGCTTCGCTATCGGGATTAGTTCAACTAACTAATTTCAGCTCACTCCGTTTCTGAAATTTGAGTTTTACTGAATAAGACAGAAATACTCAGTAAATAAGTCCCGATTTTCGGGTTAAAACTCTGAGGTAAAGTAGAATTCAATACTTTTAAAGTTCGACTGAGCCATTTGCAAATCGTATGCCGACTCAGCTAAATATACATAACGCCCATGTTTATCTTTAGCTACAGCCTTATATTTTCTTCTCTTAAAATCTTCCCACTCTGCCGTATCGTTTGCTTTTACCCAACAGGCTTTATGCAAGGTAGCTTGCTCGTAGCGACATTTCGCGCCATATTCATGTAAAAGACGATACTCAATAACCTCGAACTGAAGTTGTCCTACACAACCAATTATTTTCCGCCCATTCATATCTAAGGTAAATAACTGCGCTACTCCTTCATCCATTAGCTGATCGATACCTTTTGCCAATTGTTTCGATTTCATTGGATCGGCATTCTCAATATATTTAAACATTTCGGGCGAAAAGCTTGGCAAACCTTTATAGTTCATAATCTCACCTTCGGTTAAAGTATCGCCAATTTTAAAATTGCCGGTATCGTGTAAGCCAACAATATCACCAGGATATGCTTCTTCAACAATTGACTTTTTTTCTGCCATAAAAGCTGTTGGCGACGAGAATTTTAGCTTACGATTCATACCAACATGTAAGTAGTTGGTATTACGCTTAAAAGTGCCTGAACATATTTTAACAAATGCTAAGCGGTCGCGATGATTTGGATCCATATTTGCATGAATCTTAAATATAAAACCGGAAAATTTTTCTTCATTTGGATCTACCGTTCTCTCAATAGCCTCGCTTGGACGTGGCGATGGTGCAATTTGAATAAAACTTTCTAGTAATTCTTTAACACCAAAATTATATAATGCACTACCAAAAAACACAGGGGCAGTTTCGGCATTTAAATATTCTTCGTTCGAAAATTCAGGATAAACTCCATCAACTAATTCTACATCTTCGCGAAGTTTTTCTGCAAAATCATTAATTGTCGCATCCACAGCTGGGTCGTTTAAATCTTTAAACGAAATGGGTTCTTCAATTTTGGTTTTATCTTCGGCCGAAAAATAGTATAATTTTTTATCGAATAAATTATATACCGAATTAAGTCTTTTACCCATTCCTACAGGCCAGCTTAATGGGCGTACTTTAATTTTTAGTTGCTCTTCAATTTCATCCAACAAATCGAATGGATCTTTACCTTCGCGGTCAATTTTATTTACAAAAACAATAACTGGTGTTTTGCGCATGCGGCAAACCTTCATTAGTTTTTCGGTTTGTGCCTCAACACCTTTGGCAGCATCTACAACAACAATAACACTATCTACAGCGGTTAGTGTGCGAAAAGTATCTTCAGCAAAATCTTTGTGTCCAGGTGTATCTAAAATATTAATTTTGGTGCCCTGATACTCAAAACCCATTACCGAAGTTGCTACTGAAATACCACGCTGGCGTTCAATCTCCATAAAGTCGGAAGTAGCAGTTTTCTTAATTTTATTTGATTTTACTGCGCCAGCAACGTGTATTGCCCCCCCAAACAATAACAATTTTTCCGTTAATGTGGTTTTACCAGCATCGGGGTGACTAACAATAGCAAACGTCCTTCTTCTTTGTATCTCCTCTTTGAATCCCATAGCGTTATAGCGAAGTAGCGATTATAATTTTCATTTTTTTCGTTACGCTCAAACTTCAAATCAATCATTTACAAAAGTAAATTCATGATTATCATTTCTCGCAAGCCTCAAAAATAATTAATTCTAATAACTACTTTATTATTTTAATTATAATATTTCAGGCTGCAAAAGTAGTATTTTAAATTCAATTTGCTTAAAATATTCCTAACTCCTTCCCCTCCTCATCAATATCTTTCTTTTAACCCACTCATTCTTCTCAATCTTTTCACCACAGATTACTCAGATTAAACAAACTCAATCCATTTATATCTTCCTTCATCAATATATTTATTAGTATTGAGAGCGTGGACTAAATGCCACACCCTCAAAGACAAAATTCTCAATCTATCTTTTCAATCTCTTTCAATCAATCTCCTTCAATATCTTCTCGTTTATTAACGTTGTCAAGTCCTACGGACGTTAACAAGTTAATTCTATCCTCTCAATCTTCTTCAATCAATCTTTTCAATCTAATTCACCACAGATTATTCAGATTAACACAGATTAATATCCCCATTCTATCCTCTCAATCTTTTTCCTTCAATCTCCTTCAATCTGTTCAATCCTCTTTTATTTTAAATCATATTCCTATATCTTCGCAATACTAAAAACTCTACTACTATGGAAACAAATAAAAAAGCTGCACGTTACCAACGAATAACGAAGCAGATTGCCGATTTAATGCTAAAGAGTACCGATGCAACTGCCCGTATGTGCACAATAGCATCTATACTACATAGTAAGATGCCTGATTTTTTCTGGACAGGTTTTTACTTATTAACCACAGATGGCAGACTAGTTGTTAGAACTTACCAGGGACCTGTTGCTTGCATGGAGCTTGCTAAAAACATAGGTGTTTGCTGGGCTGGTATAAATCAGAAAGAAACCATTGTAGTACCTGAAGTAGAGAAATTCCCAGGACATATTGCTTGCGATTCACGCTCAAAATCGGAGATAGTTGTTCCCGTAAAAAATAAAGACGGAGAAATAATTGGGGCATTTGATGTAGATAGTGATAAACTAAATACTTTTGATGAGGTGGATGCTGAGCACTTAGAAAAGATTATTGCTTTAATTTATGAAAAATAAGAAACCAAATTGGAGAAAAGAGTACTCCAAACAAACTTAAACTCATTAATATGATTCGAGTTACAGGTTGCGAGTTTTCATGTTAATTGCTAAATAAACACTTGCGCAACTCGTAACATTTGTCACTCAACAAAATAGTAACACCTATTTAGTGCTAGAAAGAGAACTCCTTATTTTTGGGTTCTCTACTACCAATTTAGTGGGTAATCAAATTAATTCTAATAATATTATCTGAATTTACCTTTTAAATATTTATCTTCTTTCACTTTTATTCACATCAATATTAATTTTCAAAGGTATTCATGAGTGCTGCGCAATTCCATGATGAAAAGTGACAATTTAGCGCAGCGTTATCATGAACTTTTTTTAATCATTTTATAGTTGTGAGTAAAAATCTATTGAAACTTACGAATTTTAATAATTGCTCTTTCTTTCAAATAAAACTTCCTTCTCATGGTTGTTCTGACTTTTAGTAAGCTCAAACTTATTACAAATCCAAATTATTAAAATCCCGCACAAGTTTCAAACTTCCACCCTGCACGGCGAACGGTTTCTAAATTATAAAATTTGCGCGTTATATTATTATTGTTTAACAACCACTAAATTGGTAGTAGTACCTATTTTTGAAAGTTTTTAGCAAAAAACGTCAAAGACAAGGCTTTCGAAGTTTTGAAAATCAAGGAGTTTACTTTTGTGAATGACTGTTTTTAGAACAAGAATAACGCAGTATTTGGCGTTTTCTTGCAAAAACTATTTAATTAGACCAAACAATACTAGGGCATAAAAATAAAAACGAAGCATACGTGTAATTCCAATAAAAGCAAAAACCTTAAATGGGAATTTTAATATTCCAGATAACATACAAATTGTAGAGTAGGGTAGTGGAAATAAAGCTGCTACAATAATAAATAAAGCACCCCACCTTTTAATCTTCTTAAAATGGGCATCGAATTTTTCGGTAAGATAATTATTGAATAGTTTTATTTTTCGCACTTTCCTTCCAATAAAATAGGAAACCAAACCTCCTAAATACGATATTATAGCAAGTAAGGTAATAACCAACCATGGCTGTGAGAACTTACGTGCCCAAATAATAAAAAAATCGGGAGGAATTAGACCAAACAACGATTCGGAAACAGAAAAGAGTAACAACACCGATTCCGTTTGCATATTCTTGAAAAAGGAATGAAAAAAGTCGTTAAAATCAATCACCCATTTTTCTAGAATAAAGAATAGTACAAAAACAACTATTAATATAAGCAGAACTTTTAATACATTCTTTTTTAAATAGCTATAAAACCCACTATTACTGTAATAGTTATGTCGTCTTTTTATTAAATCTAAACCAAACAAGCGAATGAGATTCATTTTTCTGTTTTACTTTATCATAAAGAGTCTTACTTTGTAAATTTAACGATTTAACTCCGGTTTGCATCGCTTTCCTTGGTACTAATGCCAATTTTGCGGGTAAAAAATATTGCAATTACGATGAGAATAACACCATGTTTCAACATGGTGGTGCATAAAAACGATTTACCCTTGCCTCCGCCTTTATCGCCTTTGGCGATAAAGGCGGAGGAGGCTAAAGTATTTCTTTCAAACCACCACAATAAATT
>JAUXEM010000086.1 GCA_030620515.1 Salinivirgaceae bacterium | reverse complement strand
CTCCTGGATAGATTCATACAAAGAAAAGGGAATGGTAAAACTAAACTCAAATATTGACTCACTTTGGAGCGTGCCTTTTTCGCATTACTACCAATACGATGGCGATTGTAGCAGTCCAGATGATTTAGTAGTTTGTGCTGATGGAGACTATGCTATGTGTGGTTCAATGTATTTTATGGATAGATACATTGGTTACCTTATAAAAACCGATGCCTACGGTAATCCTTTAATCGTGCAAGATTTCTGGGACTTTACTCCCGAGTTTTACTTTGAAATTGAAGAAGCTTCGGATGGTAGCTTTATTATGGCTCAATATTTACAGGGTTTAGATATGCATGCAACTTATCTTGTTCGTACCAATGTAAATGGCACGGTAAATATAAACGATAATCCTATTTCTGTTAAACAGAATATAACAGTCTATCCAAATCCTGTAATCGATATTTTGAATATCGAATTTCCAGAGATAATGCATAAAGAATATAATATTGCAATATATAACATGAATGGTGAGTTAATAAAAACCATTTTAAAAAACGAAGCCAATAAAACCAACATAAATATATCTGAATTAACTAAAGGAATTTATATAGTATCAATTAAAAACCAAAACTATAACCGTATGATAATTAAAAAGTAATATAGTTGGGGCGCGACCCAAAGTCGCACTCCAACTAAAACAAACAACCCACTGTATTATGTTAGTTTGCTTTTACCACCCCGTAAAATAAAGCTAATATTCTATAGTTGTATTATTACAGGCTAAGGGGTAAGTCAGGTTAACAAATAAATATAATTCATAAATAAATTTTATAACTATGAAAAAATCGTTTTTTTATGGCCTGCTAATGTTATGCCTAATGGCAAGCATTACAAAGCAACGTGCACAGGCGCAAGTAGTAATAGACCCCGAGTTTTTAAATTTGGAAGATGTTTATATAGAAACCAACCCGCTAACCAAAAGGGCAAGTAACTTATCTACCAACGGTGGTGTATTTACACCCAAAGGAACCATACGCTGCATGGTAATTTATGCAGGCTTTTATATTCCGGGTGATGATGCCTTTAATACTCAGAATGTGAGTAAATGGCCAAGCAATGATATAGATGATAATTATACAACGGTTCCTACATTTGCTGAAGATAACTTTCACGATCTATTGTTTAGTAATGTTGCCGACCTAAACAACCCAGCTTATGCAAATGTGCCAAACTTAACAAGGTATTACAACGAAATGTCGCATGGCAAGTTTACCATTGTGGGTAATGTTTTTAGTGACCCTACAACTGGTGAACCAGTGCGTATAAACATTGACCCAACAGGCACAACATCTAATTGACCTTGGGGCACTTGGAACAGGAAAGTGCTTGAAAAAGCAAGAGATACATATCCTAATTTTAATTGGTCCGATTACGATAATCGCAATAATTATCCAAACTACGATTCAGATAATAGCTTATCGTCACCCGATTCTGAAATAGATTATGTTATAATAGTTTATAGGTATGATAAAAGTTGGAGCAGTCAGCCATCTTCAGGTTCTGGTTTTAAAAAAGGAGTACCTGGTGGGTATAGTACCATTGGTAATTTTAATAATATAAACTGGAATGGTTACAATTTTACAGCAGGTTTTACCAGTTGTATGGGACATACATCAGCAAGTGGGTTCGCTAAATTTTTTGTTCACGAGTTAGCGCACGAGCTTTATGAATGTCCGCATGTTATGGGAGCCAATAGTACCATGGGTATGTACTTTAATAAACCTTATAGCGGTTGGGGCATGATGGGTACTGGTGGCAGAGTATTAGCTGCCAATGCTTGGGAAAGTTGGCTGTTAGGTTGGAATGAACTGGAAACGGGTTCCAATTCTGAAAATTCCGATATACAATCGGCAGCCGATTTAAATGCAAGCGGTGAATATAACTTGCGCGATTTTGTTACAAACGGCGATGCCATTCGTATTAAAATACCTAATACTACCAGTACTTATTTATGGATAGAAAATCACCAGAAACAATCTATGTTCGACCATTGCCCATGGGCAGGATCCAAGCCCGGTAGAGGAGCCGAGCTGATCCCTGACATTGAATCAGGCTTGTATATGTATATTGAAAACACTTGGCCCACACGTAATAACTTCAATTTAAGCCCTTTTAATATGAGTGCTGTAAATAGCATGAAGTTATTAAATGCACAGGGTAATTATGATTATACACATTCTCCTATGCCAGAAATGAATGGTAATTATTTTGATGGTGGCTATTATTGGGGCAATAAGGTATATAGCTGGGAAAGGGGTAGTAAAATAAATATTGGTGGTATTAATCCATGGTACTCAGTAATTGACGACTATCCTAAATTTGATGATAATAAAATGTTAATTAGCGGAAAGGATGGTCATATACCATGGACAGATAACGATCATAATGGAAGTAAAATTGAGCGTCAAGCAATTGTACGTGAAACCAAAGGTGCAAATACAAATATGTTGTTTACTAATACATTTGGCTTAAATAACGAAGCTGTTTCTACTTTTGGTAGGCGTAGCGATGCCTTTCAGCTTGGCGATAAAGTTGGGATTGATGGTATTGTACCGGCACTTAATCATCCGGAATATAGCACAGCCAATAGCAAATTGGGCGAAGCTTATTTAAATGGTTTAAGTGTTGAGGTTATTGGTGATGCTAATGGTGTTATGAGAATTAAAATTAAGTTTAACGATTATAACATTATAGAAAATAAGCGTTGGACTGGAAATATATCTATTCCAGATTTAACCAACAACAGTAATTATGATTTAGTAATTGGAACAAACACAAATGTATATGTAGATAAGAGTGGCATACCAAATAGACATACTCAACTAAATGGTGAATTTGTTAATCCTTCAGTACTTACATGTATGCCCAATGCAAGTGTTCTTATTAGAAGTGCTGCTGAATTAAAAATTGAGAATAAAAGCACATTGGCTCTATCTAATAATTCAACGGTAACTATTGAAAGTGGAATACTTTCTATTAGTAATAATAGTCATTTGTTAGTAAAATCAGGCATTTGCAACATAGTTAACAACGGAACAATAAATATTAATGGTAATCTCTCTTTTGAACCAGGTGCTCAATTAATTGTAACAGGCACAGGTGAATTTAACTTTAATGGTACAATAATAGCCAGTGGTGGCGGTACTTTAACTTTAAAAGGATCTAACTACATAAAACTTACTGGCAACATTAACGCCGCCCCCAATGCTAGCCTTACCATTGAAGGCTCTAGCAAAAACACCAAATTAATTGAGGTAGATGGCAACCCAGCCTTTAACTCAAATTTTAATAGCATTACCATAAAGAATGGCAAAATACAGGTGAATAATAGATATGATGCCTTAGAAATTAAGAATGGAGTTAATAATGTGCTAATAGATAATGTATTGGTTACAGGACCAAGTAAAGTAATGAATTCTGGTCTTTCTATTAAAACTGATGGAAATATAACTGTAAAGAATAGCACTTTTACCAATTGCTATACTGCACTTGGTATTTGGCACAATGCTAGATCTCATGTTGTAAATGTTAAAAATTGTACATTTACTAATAACCATACAGGTATTATTGTTTATAATGGTGGTATTAATATTGACAATTGTACTATAGAGCATAATACCGCTGGTATACGTTTATACTCAATGGATCAACCATGTAGTATAACAAAAAATACCGTAAAATATCACACTTATGCTTGTGGCATTCAGTATTCTGGATCATCGGCAGCAAAATTAACATTAAAAAATAATGGCATAACAAATAATGACCGTGGGGTGTTGTTATCGGGTAATTTTGTTTGTGTCTTAAAATGCAATGGCATTAATCACAATACCGATTTTGGTATTCATTCCGACAATGCCGATATTTATTTAGCTAGTTATAGTGGAATTTCAGCAGGTCAAAACAGTTTGTATAATAATAAGTATGCCATAAAATTAAGTGGTAGCACATCGTATTTCTATTTAAATTATGGTGTAAACGATTTGCGTAGCGATACATATTGCATAAAAGGTACTGTAGGGCAAATAACCGGAGGCATTGTTAATGCAAATCGTAATATTTGGAAACGTGGCGGTGGCTCACCCATAAAAAATACTAATTACATTCTTTCGGGCTCATCAAGCTCAATAATTTTGCGCGATAATTATCCTGTAAAGCATTATTATGCGTGTAGAGGTCCTGAACCAATTGGTAAGCCATCGGCAGCAGCACCATCTGGCGAATCATTTCGCGAGGTAAACTCATCGCTTGGTACTATGCCATTAAACGAGTCAGTTAACACTATTTTAAACGACGATGTTAGTACTGGCAATGTTTATGATACTGAAACACAAACAGAATTATTAGGTGAGGTTTTAATGAACGACTTTAGCAATGCTAATACGGGTGAAGAGTGGTATGTTCATCATGCTTACAATATGTATAAATCGGCTGCTACAGTAAATATTAGCAGTTCACAAAAAAGTGGTTCTAATAAAGCAGTGCATAATTTAGAGATTATTCGTAAATTAGAGAAAGACCAAAACAACAAAAAAACCAGAAAAGTAAATTATTCTGACGAACGTTTTACTTTAAATATTGATGAAGCAAATGCTTTATGGTTTAATGCTAAATACGATCAAGCTTTAAACTTGCTGCAAATACTGCAAAAAAAGGTAAAGGGCGATCAATATTGTCAAGTGCAGAAAATGATTTGTCAAATAAATGCCGACCGGGCCTTTGTTGAAAGCAACAATAACATAAATATTGAAGAGCTATTGGCTGCTTGCGATGAGTGCGATGAGAGTAGTAAGTTGGGTACTATAAATTCTGCTAACAATAGAACAAATAAAACTGGCAGTCTAGGGAATATATTATTTGGAGAGCTTACTTTAAGTGTAATGCCACATCCTGTAAATAATAGTTCTAAAATACAGCTTATTGGCTTACAACAAACTGGCAAAATAACTATTTACAATAGCATGGGTACTATAGTGTTTAGTGAGGAAATTAATACTGGAATTTATTCTCACGAAGTTTCAAATAATGAATATACACCAGGTATCTATTTAGTTGCCATTGATGTTAACGGCTCAATTGCCAAAACAATAAAAATGGTAGTAAGCGAATAAACTTTTATAATATGCTTATAAGAGGCTGTTAAAAAAATAATTTTTTGACAGCCTCTTTTTTACTTTTCAATCTCTTTGCTATAAATAACAATACAATGAAATTAATTAAAAGATTTTTTATATGTGGTTTTAAATAAAACAGTTTAAATTTGAAATTTAAAAACAGATATGATGTCTAAAAAAAGCTTTATTAATATATCTTTTGCAAAACGCACATTTTTATTTATTGGTTTGATAAGCATAATAATTATTGGATGTAAACCATCTAGCAAACCAAAGGCGAATCCCTCAATACCACCAATGTTTTCAGAAAGCGAACCTGTTTTCCAGCAACACGGTGAGTTATCATTTATATCTGTTGAAAACGATACTATGGCTATAATTGATATTGAATTAGCAGACACCCCAGCTAAAAGAGAAAAAGGATTAATGCATCGTAAGGCAATGAATGAAAATAATGGAATGCTATTTATATTTGATAATGAAGAACGACAATCATTTTGGATGAAAAATACTCATATAGCACTCGACCTAATTTTTGTAAATGCTGAAAAAGAAATTGTTCATATAGCTACAAACAATGCCCCTTATTCTCTCAAACAAATAAATTCATACGAATATGCAATGTATGTTGTTGAAGTAAATGCTGACTTTTGCCTTAAATACAAAATAAATACTGGGGACAAAATTAGCTTCTAGTTACTTTTTTTTAATAAATAAAACATGCTTATTCACTGTAAATAATATTCCCCTAACATAAAAGCCTGTATTTAACTTACATAAACAACCAACTTACTTCTAACTTCTAAATATGCTATTGACTTGATTAATTAAATAGCTTAAGTTTGCTGAAAGCAAATACAATTAACCATTCTAACTAATAGATAAAACTAATATAAAATGAAGAACATTTTATTTATATTATTTCTATTCATTTTGAATAATGCAGGCTTTACTCAAATTCCTTGCACGGTTATATTAAAAGATTGTAGGGTTATAGAAGCGTATCATTTAGGTGAAATAGTAAACTGCAAAAAAAGCTCAAAGAAAAATATCGTTTTCCCAAAGACAATAGTTATTTGTGGTAATCAAGATAGCAGTAAGGTAGAAATATCTGATTTTACTAATATTGATGAAATAAAGCTGGGTAATTATAAAACAAAATCATCAGGTTCAAACAATTATACTCTAGAAATAAATATAAGGTATAAAGATGGCACTGATCTGAGCTTAACGGGTGCTTGCATAAAATGCATCCATGATAAAAATAATTCATCATCGATAATATTACCATTACAAATAAAGCAAAGTGCTAATGAATATAATAAAGTAATGATTGATATTAGAAATATTGAAACCCTAATATTTTGAGTGCTCCTATTTGCATAATGCTTTTAAGTACTACAACCAAAATTCTACTTGATTGTATTAGGCTATACTATTTTGTGTGGTTTTAATAAAAACCTAAAATCCGCAATGCCCGCACCGTTTTTTTTTCGGGGGCGCAGTGCGACTATGTTGCAAATGAGAGTTTTAATAAGTTCAAGCATCTTTTAAATTAGTGAAATTGCGCCGCGCCTATTGCCTAATTTACAGATTGTTACATATTTCAATTGCTCATATAAGGTAAAAAACATAAACCTATGAATAACGCAGCTTAATGCGTATTTTTATTTCTTAAAATACAATTACCATGAATAAAGCAACAATACTTATATTATCTCTTATACTTCCAATCTTTATTTGGGCACAAAAGCAGGTAAATTACAAAACACCCCCCAAAGAAATTGTTAACCTACTAAATGCACCAACCACACCAAGCATTAGTGTAAGTCCACAAAGCAAGTGGTTATTACAGTTAGGAGTTAAACAATATGCTTCAATTCAAGAAGTCTCAAAACACGAATTGCGAATTGGAGGTGTTAGAATTAATCCAGAAAATTTTAGCCAAAGCCGTGCTTTATATAACGACAGTTTAATATTAACCTCCGTGTCGAATGGTAAAGATTTTATTGTAACAAATTTACCAGAAACGCAAAATTTAAGACATTTCTGTTGGTCGCCAAATGGCAAATATGTAGCATTCACAAACACAACCCCAGTAGGTGTTGAATTGTGGTTACTTGACGTTATTAAGAAGCGGGCTTCAAAGCTAACCGATGCTATTCTAAATAATTCATTAGCCATAAATCCATTTTCTTGGCTAGATAAAGGGGAGTGGATTATTTTCACAGCTATTGATGGAAATAAAGAATCACCACCTGTAAAACCCGTTATTCCTACTGGGCCTATAATTCGAGAAGCAAAAGGAATAGAATCTGCTGCAAAAACTTATCATGATTTAATAAAAGATAAATATGATGCTAAGCTTTTTGAATATTACACCAAATCGCAATTAACCAAAATAAGCATAAATAAAGAAATGTACAATATTGGAACTCCTGCAATATTTAAAGAATTTACAGCTTCACCTGATGGAGAGTATATTTTAGTTAAAATGATAAAAAGACCATTTTCATATATGGTTCCATTCTATAATTTTCCTTTTAAAGCTGAAATTTGGGATAGTGAAGGGAATCTGTTTCGCGAATTATTTAAAATACCATCGGCAGAATACATTCCTAAAGGTAGAGATGCTGTACGAAAAGGGCCACGAAATATAGCATGGCGTGCTGATGTTCCATCTTCAATTTATTGGGTACAAGCACAAGATGGAGGCGACCCAAATAGGAAAGCAGTAAACAGAGATAGATTATATTTATTTGATGCTCCTTTTGATGGCGAGGGTCACGAATCGATAGTTTTCCAGAACCGATTTAAGAAAATTTCATGGGGCACAGACAATATTGCCATATCTTATGAAGGGTGGTGGAAAACAAGAACAACAAAGGTATGTGTATTTAAACCAGTTAAGCCAGGTGCAAAAAAAAAGATCATATATGAATATAACTGGCAAGATGAATATAATAATCCTGGAACATTCATGATAAATAAAAACGAGTATGGTAATAAAGTTCTTCAATTTGGAAATAAAAATACAGAATTATACTTGTCAGGAAAAGGTGCAACTACCGAAGGATATAAACCTTTTGTAGATAAATTTATTATTGAAACAAAAGAAACTAAAAGGCTTTGGCAATCAAACAATCCTTATTATGAATATCCTATTTGCAATATTGATATGGATAAAAATTTAATTCTAACAAAACGAGAATCGAAAACTGATTTTCCAAACTATTTTAGTCGGAATCTTTTAAATGGTGTAGTAAGTCAAATAACAAATTTCCCTAATCCAACCCCTGAACTATCTGCCGTAAAGTCAGAACTACTCACCTATACTAGAGCAGACAATGTTCAACTCAGCGCAAAACTATATCTTCCGCCAGGCTACACTGTTGGCGATGGTTTGCTACCAGTAATAATTAAGGTTTATCCTAAAGAGTATAAAAACGTTTCTTCGGCTAGTCAGATTAAAGATTCACCAAATAGATTTATACAAATTACCTGGTCGTCGCCAATATTTTGGTTAAGCCAAGGTTATGCTGTTCTTGATAATGTAACTATGCCAATAGTACTAGAAAATAGCAGCGAGCCAAATATTGCACTGGAACAACTTATTGCTAATGCAAAAGCTACCATTAATTGTTTAGACAGAGTAGCTATAGCCGATAAAAGTAGAATTGCAATTGTTGGACATGGTTATGGTGCATATGTTTCAGCCAGCCTTTTAGCACATACAAATTTATTTACTGCAGGAGTAGTACAAAGCGGAGCCAATAACCATACAATTACACCATTTGGTTTTTATACTGAAGAACGTACATTCTGGGAAAGCAAAGAAGCTTATATGAGAATGTCGCCACTTAGCTTTGCTAACCAAATAAATGAACCCATATTACTAATTCATGGAGATTCAGATAATAATATAGATACTAGCCCTTTACAAAGCGAGCTCTTTTTTAATGCCTTAAAAGGTAATGGACAAATTTCTCGATTAATACTTTTACCCCATGAAAGTCATAACCTTCAGGCAAAAGAATCTATTTTACACATGCTTTGGGAAATGAATAAATGGCTTGAAAAACACACAAAAAACAAAGCTGCCAATTAGTTGTTGTTTACTATAAGCAATAAAATAAAACCCTCTAATTATGTCCTTAGCTTTTACGAAAAAAATTGAACTTGGCTTTGTAGCCCCCTATTTCCAATTATTAGAACCATTAACCGGAAAAAAAAGAGATTTGAATGAATTGGCATCAAGTACTGCAACTGTAGTAATGTTTATTTGTAATCATTGCCCATATGTTAAACATATTAATGCTGGGTTGGTAAAACTAGCTAATGACTACATTGTAAAGGGAATCTCCTTTATTGCAATAAATCCAAATGATGCGGTAAATTATCCAGATGATTCTCCCGAGAATATGATTAAAATAGCGACTAAACATAATTTCCCATTTCCTTACCTCTTTGACAAAAATCAAGAAGTAGCTAAAGCTTACAAAGCAGTTTGCACTCCTGATTTTAGTGTCTTTAATGAGCATATGGAATGTATTTACCGTGGGCAATTGGATAATTCTCGACCCGGAAATAACATAGCTGTAACTGGTAAAGATATTAGAACTGTTCTTGATGCATTACTTACAGCAACACAAATGCCCAAAGAGCAGATACCTAGTTCAGGTTGTAGTATAAAATGGAAACACTTCGGCTTCGCTCAAAATAACTTTTAGTAGGCTTGGCTCTAACTTGATTAATATTCAGGCTAAAAGCAATATCTCATTTTTATTTTTTAAGCAAACGCCCCATAAAAATTTGCGAATCAACAACAAAGCGAATATGTTCTGCTTTGCCAATTACTCCATCGTTATCAGTGGCTTCAATGCTGAAGAATATTTTATTACCCTCAACTTTTGTAACCACAGAGCTACATGAAATTATTGCACCTGGCAAAGATGCTTTTATATGCTGTACGTTTATTTGAATTCCAACAGATGAGCATCCATTGGGTAAATACTCTTGAATGCTTTTATAAGCAGCATTCTCCATTAATGCAACCAAAGCTGGAGTAGCAAATACTTCTGCTAATCCCGATCCTAGAGCCAAAGCTGTATCTTTTTTTACAACAATCTTGGTTTCTAAACCCTTTATATCTATTTCTACTTTATGTTCCATTATAGCAAGCTGAATTAATAAAAAACGAAAAAACTCCGTTTTAGTGTTCTATTTGTAATTCTTTGCCTGTTAATTCAATTAAATTGTTAAAAAAAAGAATGCTGAATGTTATCCCCTCTTCTTCAGAATACTCTACACTTAAAAAGCTTTCCCCCTTCTCAATAGTCCATACACGTCTAAAAGAGTTTTCTGAGAAAGCTTGTTCATCTTCTTCATCCCAACTACCTTTTCTATAATCGTCGTCACCATAAATAGAAATTACTGTTTCTATTATTTCGTGCAAACTTGTTACTTCTCCTTTTTTATTAGCAGAAACAAACTTTACGTTTACCGGATTACTCCCTGTTAAGTTATCTTTATCAAAAAAGATACGAAATTGCACAATGTCAAATAGATCAAATTCCTTTTCAGATAATTTTTTTTCATAAACAATCATGAATGTAGCAGGTGTTTCTTCACTATCTACTTCATTATAATCGTCGTAAAAAAAGTTTGTTAAATCGTAATTGAAACAATCTAAAATGCTTTTTTTTATTTTATCATTCTTGGATAAATTCATACAGTATTTAAAAATGTATTTCCAGTAAATTTAAAAAAAACTATGATGAGAAAAAATTTAATTTAAGCTTTTAAAAAACACCTTCTCTAAACTTTAGACTTTGGCAAGCCAAATAACACTGTGGTTCCCTTACTACAAGCACTTTCTACCCATATTTCGCCTGAGTTTAGTTTTAATATTTCATCACAAATAATTAGTCCCAGTCCTGTACCCTCTTCGCCCTCAGTTCCTTTTTGCGAATTAGTTTCGTCTACTTTAAATAAAGTATTTACTTTCTCGGCAACCATTCCCACACCAAAATCTTGCACTTTTATAATTGTTTTAGTTGAATTACTATCGGAGCTAATAATTATTTGACTGTTTTTATTGGAAAACTTAATAGCATTTCCCAATAAATTTCTTAATATCGTTTTTAATGAGTTTTCATCGCAAAAAATAGATGATTCTGCATGAACATTATTTATTACTGATATGTTTTTCCCAATTAAATTTGGTTCCAGTAAACCTATTGTATCACTAACTAAAACATGTATGTTTAATTGTCTTTTGTCAATCTCAATTCTATTGGTTTGGGCATGCATCCATATCATTAACTCTTCAAATACATCAAGGGTTTTTAAGGCTGAACCTTCAATCAGTTTCACAAACTCCTGTATTTTATGCTCTGGTAAATCTTTATACTTTTCTGCAAGGAAATTTGAAATGGAGTATTGCGCTGCAACAAGATTCTTTATATCGTGGGTTACTATACTGAAAAACTTATTTCTTATATCGTTTGCTTTTTTAAGTTCAGCTTTTTGCTCAATTAAAACCTTTTGAACTAAAAAATTTTGCTTTGCCAAATTATCATTATATCGCCAAATAACATACCCTAAAAAAGATATGGATAATAACCAAATGTTTATGTCAATAAAATTACTTAAATGAAATTGTGTTTTAGAAAAAAATATGCCACTCTCAGCATTAAAATAACAGATTAAATTGTAGCCTATTATAAAAATAGCAGCTAAAATTATGGAATATCTTACTTTAATGGTATGTATAACAAACAAGCCTAATATAGTAAGATTAAGTGCTAAATAGTTATGAAAGAATGCTACTTCGTTCACATTAAATTTAGATGAAATATAAACAATGAATCCTCCAAAAATTAAATAGGTAGTAAAAAGAGAAAAATGAAAAAACTTATCTAGTTTATTCTTAAAGGTTAGTATAAAAAATGGGGTTAGAACAAAAATAAAAACTACAAGCCTAATAATTGAAATATTATAAAGTATAGATTTGTCTTCAATTATAAAAATATCGTAAAAACCAAAGGATACAAATAGGAATGAAGCTAATAAATGTCCAAATCTAATCTTTGCTAGAATCTTATCTATATTTTGAGATTCATACTCAGATAAAACTTCTGTAGAGGTAATAACGTTTATAAATAAATTGCTTACTATATCAACATTCTCCTTAATAAAATTACCAACTAACCTTTTAATCATATAAATGTATTTATATTAAAATAACTGTTGCATTTATAAGCAATAAATACAACAGTTATCATATAACAAATACAAGGTTAAAATAGTTGCCTTTTATTAAGATTTTTCTAATTCTACAGTAAAGTGTCTCATTATAGGAGCTTCCCAAAGAATATTATAACCCGATGTTATAGAATCTCTTCTATCGTACACATTTTTTAGTGCAGCTGCAATAACATCCATATGGTTGTTGGTATAGGTTCTTCTAGGAATAGCCAAACGCAAAAGCTCCAATTCAGGATATCTATTTTCTCTAGTAGCTGGATCTCTATCGGCTAATAATGTTCCTATTTCAACACCGCGAATACCTGCTTCAATATAAACCTCTACCCCTAAAGTTTGTGCTATATATTGCTCTTTAGGTACATTAGGCAGCATTTTTTTTGCATCAATAAACACAGCATGTCCACCTATTGGTTGTTGAATTGGAATTCCATATTCAATTAATTTATTTCCCAAATACTCTACTTGCTTAATACGAGTCTCTAAGTAATCAAATTCTGTTCCCTCATCTAGTCCTTGTGCCAAAGCGTTCATATCGCGCCCCGACATACCACCATAAGTAATAAACCCTTCGAACATTATATTATATGTACAAGCCTGACGGAAAATTTCCTGATCTTTAAAACCAATAAAGCCACCCATATTTACAATAGCATCTTTTTTACTACTCATTGTAGCAAAATCAGCATATTCATACATTTCTAAAACAATCTCTTTTATTGTTTTACCTGCATATCCTTCCTCACGGGTTTTAATAAAGTAGGCATTTTCTGCAAATCGTGCTGAATCAAATAATACCGGTATTTCATGTTTCTTAGATAAAGTTGCAACTGCCTTAATATTTTCCATTGAAACAGGCTGTCCGCCAGCGGTATTGTTTGTTAGGGTAATAATTACAAACGGCACCTTTTCTTTTGGATTATCATTCAAAACTTTTTCCAATTTATTTAAGTCAATATTTCCTTTAAAAGGATGAATAGCAGTAGTATCAAAAGCTTCATCAATTGTACAATCAATAGCTTTTGCCTTACGAAATTCAATATGACCTTTTGTTGTATCAAAATGCGAATTTCCGGGTACAACATGTCCCTCTTTAACTAAAACAGAGAATAATACATTTTCGGCAGCCCGACCTTGATGCGTTGGTAAAAAGTAATCGAAGTTAAATATATCTTTCATAGCCTTTTTCATGTTATGATACGATCGTGCTCCTGCATACGACTCGTCGCCCAACATCATTGCCGACCATTGCTTATCGCTCATTGCTCCTGTGCCCGAATCGGTTAACAAGTCGATAAATACATGATCGCTTTTTAAATTAAATAAGTTAAACTTGGCTTCCTTTATCCACGCTTCTCTTTCTTGACGTGTGCTGCGGCGGATAGTTTCCACCATTTTTATTTTATATGATTCTGCAAATGGTAATTCCATGACATTCAAATTTTATAGTTTATAATAAATTAATCTCTTTAGGAGAATAATTAAAATGAACCTATCCTGCTGAGAAATCAGATGGTATAGATTACTAATGTTTTAAAATAAATTTAATAATACTAGAACAGACTAGTTCTAGATGTCATAATGATATGAGTCTCTATTCTTAAGGTTTAAGTAAACCCTTTGCGGCAATACATTGAAAAAGAAATTCATTTTTATTGCTTTTATAATGCAAAATTAAGTAAAAATTAAATAGTACTGGAAGTTATACGTCTATTTAAGAGCATAAGTTTTAAAACCAATTAAAATTTGTAGTAATACCTAAGATTTTATAAAAAACGACAAAACATACTTCTAAACAAATTGATTAGTTGAGTAATCAATATAAAAATCAGTTTTACCTAAGTTGAGCGATTCGAGCGTAGCAAAGTAGCGCTTTACTTAGGTAT
>JAUXEM010000014.1 GCA_030620515.1 Salinivirgaceae bacterium | reverse complement strand
CCAAGGCGATTTTCGGTCACCAACAAAAAAAGTTTGGTTATTTGTGTTTCGACTTGTGAAGTATGAAATAGTAAAAAGCAATATAAAATAGGAAACTAGTATAGTAATAATTAAAGTTGGTGTCATAGCTTTGAATTTGTAAGTTGCAAATCTACACGAAAAGCATCAAAAAAAATAGTACACAATAAAAGAAGTGCTTACATTTGAGCCCAGTTATAATTTATAGTATGGATATTAGTCAATTGCCATCGCGATTACTTGAAAATGCGGTAAACGAGTTTTCAAAATTACCAGGAATTGGAAAAAAAACAGCTTTGCGTTTAGTTTTGCATATGTTGAATCAACCAACTGAAGATGCTTTATCTTTTGCCAATGCTTTAATACAGATGAAAGAAGAAGTAAAGCTTTGTGTGAAATGTAATAATATAACAGAAGAAGAGTTATGTAGTATTTGCAGTTCAAATGTGCGTGACGAATCACTTATTTGTGTAGTGGAGTCAATTAAGGAATTAATAGCAATAGAGTCAACAAGTCAATACAAAGGTTTATATCATATTTTAGGTGGTAGGATTTCGCCAATGGATGGAATTGGCCCAAGAGACTTAAATGTTGATTCATTGGAAGATAGGGTGGTAAATAATGTGGTGGCTGAGGTTATTTTAGCATTAAGTACTACCATGGAAGGTGAAACTACTAGTTTTTATATTTTTAGAAGATTAGAGAAGCATAAGGTACCTTTGTCAACTCTGGCACGTGGAATTTCTATTGGCGATGAATTAGAGTATACCGACGAAATAACTTTAGGTAGGTCGTTGTTGAATAGAATGCCCTACCATGGCAAATAATAAACGACTGAATATACTTGTGAAAATTAATGATTTTTAGTATTTATGTAAACTCTTAATAATAGAAATAAATAATTATGAAAAAAATAATGTTAATGTTTTTTGTTGCTGCCATTTTTGTAGCATGTAGTACTAATACAAAAACTACGAATGAAGATAGTCAGAATAAGGCTATTGAAGAGTGTGATTATATTTCAGTAGATTCATTTTTGGTAGTTGCTGCCGATTTTATTGGTAAAGAACTTACGGTTCAAGGTACTGTTGATCACGTATGTAAGCATGGTGGTAAACGAGTAAAAATATTTTCATCTTGTCCGTCAAAATCTATTCATGGTGAGGCTGGTGAAACTATGGGTAATTTTAATGCTGAGCTTGAAGGTAGTGCAGTTTGCTTAACAGGAATTGTTGGCGAATCTAAAATGGATTTAGCTGAAGTTGATGAGTACGAAAAGAGTATTCATGAAGCAATGAAAGAGAACAAAGAAGAAGCAGATGTGGAGCTTAAAGAAGGTGTTGATCATCATGCTTCTTTAGAGAAAATTGCTAGGTGGAAAGCCGAAATTGAGGCTAGTGAAAAAGGATACTTATCTACTTATTATTTAGAAGTTGTAAAGTACGACGAATGTTCAAAAAAAGATTGTGCTAAAAAAGAAGCTGGTTGTTGTAAGGGTAAAAAGGAAGCTAAAGTTGAACACGACCAGAATCATGAAGGTCACGATCATAGTGCTGAAGCTAAACCTTGTGGTGGTAAAGAAAAAGCTGCACCTTGTGATTCAGCAAAAGAAGAGACGAAGCCTTGCGGGCATGAGCACTAAAATATTATAATAATATATATAAAGAAAGTGAGGGACTATAGTTTCTCGCTTTTTTTATTTTTATAAACAATCATTTTTATCTTTGCTTGAAATTTTAAATTATGAAGCTTTTTAAACTGAATCGTATAATACACCGTGACTTAGGTTATGTATTTTTTGCTGCTAGCATAATTTATGGTCTTTCTGGCATTGCCTTAAACCATATTAAGGATTGGAATCCTAATTATATTGTCCAATCAGAAAGTTACCAAACGGAATTTAACAATGGAAGTGATATTGATGAAAAAGCAATAAAGATTTTTTTAGAGTCGATAGAAGAAAAAGGCAGCTATAAGAAACACTATAGTGCAGGAAAAAATACTATTAAGGTTTTTATTGATAATGGAACACTTTTCATAAATACTAAAACAGGAGTTGCAAATTTGGATAAATTGAAAAGACGTCCTGTTTTTCACTCATTTAATTATTTGCATTACAACCATTCTAAACGTCTTTGGATGTGGTTTGCTGATATTTATGCCGTATCATTAATTTGGTTAGCAGTTTCAGGCTTATTTATGGTAAAAGGGAAAAATGGAATAACAAGGAGGGGAGCTGTTTTAACAGCATTTGGTATTTTAATTCCATTTATTTTATTTTTTATGTATGCGTAGCAAATAAAACAAGCTATGAATAAGAAAATTCTACAACTAGCTATTCCTAATGTAATTAGTAACATTACTATTCCTTTATTAGGAATGGTTGATTTGGCAATTACCGGACATTTAGAGTCAAATATATATGTTGGTGCTATTGCTATTGGAGCAATGGTTTTTAATATTATTTATTGGGCATTTGGTTTCTTGCGAATGGGAATTACCGGATTAACAGCACAATCTTTTGGGGCAAAAAACCAAACCGAAATAGTTAGCATTCTTTTCAGAGGTTTAACCATTTCTGTTATCGGTGCTTTGTTGTTAATTATCTTACAGGTGCCTATTGCGAAATTTACTTTTTGGTTAATTGATGGCAGTAGTGATGTGGAATTTTTTGCACGTGAATATTTTTTTATTAGAATATGGGCTGCACCTGCCACCATAAGCTTATATGTTTTAAGTGGATGGTTTATTGGTATGCAGAATACCAGAATACCTATGATAATAGCACTATTAATTAATGCTGTTAATATTGTATTGAACTTGCTTTTTGTAAAGTATTTTGGGATGAAATCGGATGGAGTAGCACTGGGTACTGTTATAGCACAATATGTTGGCTTAATTACAGGAATCGTTTTTTTAATTGTAAAATACAGATTGTATCTAAAGTTTTTAAACTGGGTAAATGTTTTTAATAGAGAGCAATTAACCTATTTTGTAAAGATTAATCGAGATATTTTTATTAGAACAATTAGTTTGCTTGCAGTATTTACATTTTTCACATCCCAATCTGCTTCAACCGACGATAATGTTTTGGCTGCAAATACTTTATTATTGCAATTCCTATTCATATTTTCATTTTTAACCGATGGATTTGCTTATGCTGCAGAAGCTTTAACTGGAAAATATTATGGTAGTAAAGATTTATTAAAACTTAAACAAGCAATTAAATTAAGTTTTAAGTGGGGGGGGCTACTAGCTGTTTTATTTACAATAATTTATTGGATAGGTAATATTGGCTTGTTGAAATTACTAACTAATCAGGAAGCAATTATTGATATTTGCAAAAACTATACCTTTTGGATAGTTTTAATTCCAATTGCATCTGTTGGGTCGTTTATTTGGGATGGAGTATATGTTGGACTAACTGCAACAAAGCAAATGCGGAATAGTATGTTAGTAGCTGCATTTGCTGTCTTTTTTCCTGTTTGGTACTTTTTAAACGAAAGTTGGGGTAACCATGCTTTATGGTTTGCCTTTATTTTATTTTTATTTGCACGTGGAGCTGCTCAAACAGTTATATACTTTCAAAGTATAAGGAAAAATATCAACACCAAGCTGAGTTAATGTTAAGCAGTAAAATGTGTAATATTCTGTAAACTAAGCAATAGATGCGGCGCGACTTCTCTAATTTAAAAGATGCTAAATCTTATTAAAACTCTCAGTTGCAACATAGTCGCACTGCGACCCCGAAAAAACTGGGCAGGCATTGTGGATTTGAGGAATTAGGTAATATTTTTATAATTTTTCATTCGCAGCTAACAGTCGACACAGTGTCCTTTCATAAATAGCGTTGACAAGATATTATGTACTACCAATTTAGTGGTAATTTAAATAATTAGTTTTTCGCGAACCATCTGAGTAAGCAGTCCTCAGTTCTCAGTCTACTGCATTATCAACTGTTAACTACTGACTGATACTATATATAAATTAGTATTATTTATAAGCTTTTCCACTAAATTTGCAGTAGTACCCAAAATATAAAATAACCATCATGTAAATATAGTCTTGTAAAGTATAAATTATGTTGTTAACAATTAGTGTAGATAATTGCCAACTTATTAACAATGAGACAAAAAAAGCGAAAATAATATTTGAGATTTTAAAATTAGTCTTATATTTGATATGCACTCTTCACTTCATTTGTTACTTTTTCATGGGTTAATTATCAAGTGTGAAATTTGGGTCGCCTCCCGGCGACCCACACTTGTGTTACCAAAAGTTAATACTCAACAATAAAGGTTTTATAAAAGTTGCAAACACCTAATTAGAATTATACATTTGCTCAAAATTTTTAATATGCAGTTTGAATTTACACAAATATTTATTGGAGGCTTGCGAATTGATGAGCCTGTAACAGTGCTTACTGATTTAATAGTATCGGCCGTTTGTTTTTTTGCTTATTATAAACTTACTACTTTTCCGATTAAAAATAAAGTACACTTATATCTTAAATACTACTTTTTATCCATGGGTATAGCAACCTTTATTGGTGGAGTAGTAGGGCATGCTTTTTTGTATGCATTTGAATCGCAATGGGAACTTTCGCAAGGGTGGATAGAATTTGTGAAACAAGTATTACCAGAAAATAAATTAAATGCTGCCGCAAATCCTTGGAAACTTCCAGGTTGGCTTACCAGTATGTTTGCTGTAATGTTGGTTGAACGTGCATCGATTGAATATGCTCGTAAAATTATTAAACCCTCCATTGGAACTTTTTTTGCATGGTTTAATGTGTTCGAATTAATTTTCTTTATTATAATTACTTTTTCAACACTTAACTTTTTCTTTGTTGAGGTGCATACCTTTTATGGTTTTATGATAATTGTATTGAGTTTTAACTTGATTATATTTTATAAAACAAGAAGCAAGGGTAGTGCTCGATTTTTGATAGCAGTGGGTTTTGCAGCTTTAGCAGCACTGTTCTTTATGAATGAATGGGCACTTCATAAATGGTTTAATCATTTAGATATTAGTCATACATTTATGGCAATTTCCGCATATATGTTTTATCGTGGGTCTAAATATATAATTGATCATCCGCTAGACTCACTAGAAAGTTTTCATTAAACAGAAATGAAAAAGGCTACTGTTAATCAGTAGCCTTTTTTATATATTAGAAATTAATTTTTACCATTCAGTAGGTACTTCATCTGCAGCTTCGCAGTCAAAACTTTTGTTATATTGGCTCATTGCCCGATAGCTCATACCCATGCTTGAGAATCCACCATCGTGGAATAAATTCTGCATAGTAACTTTTTTTGTTAAGTCAGAGAACATTGTGATACAGAAATCGGCACATTCATCGGCATCAGCATTTCCTAAGGGAGATGTTCTCTCTGCGAAATCGACAATTTTATCAAACCCTCTAATGCCACTACCAGCTGTTGTTATTGTTGGTGACTGAGAAATAGTATTAACACGAACCTTTTTATCTCTACCATAAATGTAACCAAAGCTTCTGGCAATCGATTCTAGCAATGATTTAGCATCTGCCATGTCGTTATATCCATATAAAGTACGCTGGGCTGCAACGTAAGATAAAGCGACTACAGAACCCCATTCATTTATAGCATCTAGTTTTCTGGCAACTTGTAGTATTTTATGAAACGAAACGGCCGATATGTCTAATGTTTTTTCAAAGAAATTGTAATTCAAGTTATCGTACGATAAGCCCTTACGAACATTAGGTGACATGCCAATAGAGTGAAGTATAAAGTCAACTTTTCCTCCTAATACTTCCATCGATTTTGTTAATAATTTTTCCAAATCTTCAACATTTGTTGCGTCAGCTGGTATAACTTCAGCATTGCAAGCTTTTCCAAGTTCGTCTAATTCGCCCATTCTTAAAGCAATAGGGGTGTTTGTAAGAACGAATTTCGCACCCTCTTCATGTGCTTTAAGTGCCACTTTCCATGCAATTGAATTGCTATTTAATGCACCGAATATGATGCCTCTTTTTCCTTTTAATAAGTTGTAAGCCATAAGTTTTACTTTTGTTTTTATGAATAAACAGCTATTATGTAAATATGTTCAATGAAATTATGGGATTATAATTCAATCAGCGATTTTGCATTTTCAATTGCTTCTGGAGTTATTTTTTCTCCACTTAGCATTTTTGCAATTTCTTCAATACGTTCTGAGTTATTGAGTTTTGTAATTTTAGTAGCAGTGTGGTTATTAATTTCTTGCTTAAACACCCTATAATGTGCCTGTCCTTTTGCGGCAATTTGAGGTAGGTGGGTAATACTAATAACTTGCATGTTTTTAGCCATATTGCGCATTATGTTAGCCATTTTATCTGCTATGTCGCCAGAGACACCTGTGTCAATTTCATCGAAAATAATAGTGGGTAGTGCTATGGATTGAGACAAAATATATTTTATACTTAACATTAATCTACTAATTTCACCACCAGAAGCAATTTTAGAAATATTTTGTGCTGCATGATTTTTATTTGCAGAAAACATGAAATTTATAGAGTTAGTGCCACTAGCAGTAAAGTCTTCTGTATTTTGTAAGTCAACTTTAAAATTGGCATGTGGCATGCCTAATTCAGATAAGAGAACTGAAATATTAAGTTCTAACGAAGGAAGAGCAGATGTTCTACCAAGAGAAAGATTTTCTGATAAAGCTTCAAGTTTTTTTGCATGATTTGCTATTTCTGTTGTTAGCTTTTCAATATCATGTGTATATGATTCTTCCTGTAGTAATTCACTTTCCAAGTTATTTCTTATTTTAATTAACTGATTAATTTCAGTAGCCTGATGCTTTTGCAGTAGAGCATACAAGTGGTCAAGTTGTTCTTTTATTTGTGAAATTCGTTCAGAATTATATTCAATTGACTCTGCTGCAGTTTCGGTGTCATTGGCTATATCTTGCAATTCTATAAAGCAACTTTCAATCCTATTGGCAAAATCATTTGCCTTTGGATAAAAACTTTTGATTTTATCGAAAGCTTGCTTTGTCAGCTTCAATTGTTCAATGGAGTTCAATTCATTGTTAGCTAATAGGCTAAACGCATTTGCTAAGCTAATCTGAATATCTTCTGCATTATTTAGCACTTCCAGTTCTTGTTCTATTTCTGCTTGATTCAGGCTTTCTAAATTAATCTCGTTTAATTGATTAAATTGAAATTGATTATATTCAGAATCAGTATTAGCTAATTTTGTCTTTTCTTCTAATTCTATAAGTTTTCTTTTTAAGGCAATATAGCTTTTATATGTATTTTGGTACTCAGATAGTGTTGATGAGTTTTTTGCGACACCATCCAATACTTTCATTTGAAAGATGTTATTGTTTAGTGTCAAGTTTTCGTGCTGAGAATGTATATCAACTAATCTGCTACTTAATGTTTTTAATTCGTTTAAATTTACCGGTGTGTCATTTATAAATGCACGACTTTTACCGGTTGGGGTAATTTCTCTTCTAATAATAGTTAAATCATCGTAATCGACATCCAACTCCGAAAATTCCTTTTTCAGATTAAAACCCTTAATATTAAAGCTTGCTTCAATTATGCATTTTGCATCGGTATTATTTAAAATACTCGACTCTGCTCTATTTCCTAGGGCAAGAGATAAAGCACCCAATAGAATTGATTTTCCAGCACCCGTTTCACCGGTTAGTGTTGAAAACCCCCCATCAAATTCAATATTTAATTCTTGAATTAATGCGTAGTTATTGATATTTAGCGATTTTAGCATATTATATGATTAACAGCCTACAAATTTATAATTTATTCAGTAATATAGTTAATAGATTGTTAGAATTTAGATATTAGATGCTATGTGAAAATGTAAATTTCTGAGTATAATGCCTTTAGGTAGGCGTTCAGTGACTTTACACTTGCTTGACAATGCATTATACAAATACAATAATCTATTAATAGAATATGCACTGTAAAATTAAATAGGAAGATTAATTATTTACAGCATTGGGTTGTTGAGTTAACTATTGCTTTTTAATAATTTTCTCATATTTACTTAAGTGACCTGGGTCAATTTGTTTAAGTATATTGAAAGCTCTTGTTCCTTCTGAAGAGTATGATTCAGAAAGAATATTTACTATTTCGTCACTTTTTGCATCGAAAAACACTTGCATAATATATGAACCTCGCTTTTGTTGATGCACTTTCAAAAGAGGACTTAGATCTGCTGCAATTGTGGTTCTAGAATCTGCAGGTTTAGCGTGCATATTGTCTAGTGCTAATCTATGATACGAATAAGAGAATGCCCGAAGTGCACTGTATTGTGAATTCAGGTGGTTTTCAATTAGCCAATACCTATTTTTTCTATTTTCAAACGATTTCCAACCAGTGAATGCTGAGCTTTGGGCAGTAGATACAATTTTCTCTGCTTTTTCGAAAAAAGGAGTTCCTCCAAGATTTGAAAATGAATCATAATCTACACCAATAATAAGATATACATAATAAGCAAAAAGAGCAGTGAGTTCATCGTGTGATGTTTCACTATATTCAAGGGCTTGACCTTCAGCGTATCTAAAGCGAATATCTTTGTCTATAATATTTATCATTGGAGAATCGTATCCTGATTTATACACAGGTCTGGTAGACGTTACTTGTAAAGTTCCTTTAAAATCATCGGCTGAAATTGCATTAGTAATATTAAGCAGAAAACTACATTCAATGCGTTCCTCCATGGTATAAACATGGTTGGTCCAAATTTGGTTATTTAAGAATTCAAACAAGGCTTTTTGTAATTCTTCATAAACAGATTTGTTTGATCCTTGAACTTGTGATGAATTTACCTGAATACGACAATTAATTTCTTGCGATTGACTTGTTGTTGCAAGAAATAAGATTGCCATTAGGCTAAAGTACTGTATGAACTTTTGGCAATGGGTCATATTGTGTAGTTTTATTTTAATGATTCTGTAAAAATGGCTATTTCATTTACAATGTCTTTAGCAACTTCTCTTTTTTCTTTTAGTGTAAACGTTTTTTCTTCGTTGTTTCTTGTGAAGATAGTAATTTTATTAGTGTCTGATTGAAATCCAGCACCTTCATCATTCATTGAATTCAATACAATAAAGTCGAAATTTTTATTCTTAAGCTTTTGTTTGGCATTTATTTCCTCGTTATTTGTTTCAAGAGCAAAGCCAATAAGTAATTGCTCCTCTGTTTTTACATCTCCTAATTCTTTCGCAATGTCTTTTGTTTTTTGCAATTCCAGATTTATGCAATTGTCATTTTTTTTAATTTTATGATTTGCAGCTTTTGTTGTGTAATCCGCAACTGCCGCAGCCATAATGCCAATGTCATTGTTTTTGAATTCGCTTATGCAAACTTCATACATTTCTTGGGCCGAGATTACATTTATGCGATTAATTGCTTTGTTATTAATCGAAAGGCTTGTTGGACCAGCCACTAAAGTAACTGAAGCACCCCTTTCGGCTAACTCTTCAGCAAGTGCAAAACCCATTTTACCCGATGAGTAATTGCCAATAAAGCGTACTGGGTCAATTTTTTCGTGAGTAGGACCTGCAGTAATTAGTACTTTTCTATTTTCAAATTCCTTTTTGGAAGCAAAAAAGTTACCTAAATAATTGCAAATAGTTTCAGGCTCTGCCATTCTTCCTTTTCCCACTAATCCACTTGCTAATTCTCCACTTTCAGGCTCAATTAAAAAGTTTCCATAGCTTTTTAAAATCTCCATATTTTTCTGTGTTGCCGGATGCTGGTACATATCCAAATCCATTGTTGGAGCTATAAAAACAGGGCATCGGGCAGAGAGATAAGTTGTAAGTAATAGGTTATCGGCAATTGCGCTTGCCATTTTACCCATGGAATTTGCCGTGGCAGGAGCTATAATATAGGCATCTGCCCATAATCCTAAGTCCACATGGCTATTCCAATCTCCATTTTCGGGATTAAAAAAGTCAACTAGAATTGGGTTCTTTGAAAGAGTGGCAAGGGTTAACGGCGTAATAAATTCTTTTGCAAGTGGTGTCATTATTACTTTAACATTGGCACCTGCTTTAACGAACAAACGGGTAAGATTAGCAGTTTTGTATGCTGCAATCCCCCCGGTTACTCCTAATATTATATTTTTATCTTTAAGCATGTTTCAAAGGTTATTCCTTTGATTCAATAGCCTCCTGCTCTTCTCTTCGCATGTATACATTGCCTTTAATGAATTCTTCAGTAGCAATTGATGCAGGTTTTGGAAGCCTTTCGTAAAATCTTGAAATCTCAATTTGTTCTCTATTCTCAAATACTTCCTCAAGATTATCCGTATACGAAGCAAATTCCTCCAATTTATTACTTAACTCCTCTTTCATCTCCGAGCTAATTTGGTTCGATCGTCTAGCAATTGCTATTATGCTTTCATAAATATTACCAGTAGTATCTTCAACTTCTTTTAAATCTCTCGTAATACTTGTAGCGGGTGCAGTGCTTTTTTTATAATCCATTATTATAAATTTTTTATTTGATTTACTGATTTTTCGTACATCTCCTCAATTTCCTTAACATGCTTTGATTCAGGATACTCGTCAATAAAAACATAGTATTCCGAAATAGTACTTTGATACCTTTCTCCTTGTTTAGCAAGAATGCTATTCTCTGCCAATAAGTAATTCGATTTTACAATTAAATATAAAATCTCTTCGCGGTATTTGGTGTCAGGATAATCTTTAATGCTATTTTTAAGTGTAATATTTGCTGCATGGTAATGGCTTAGCTTATAGTATAGCTTAGCATTTTCGTAAGCTTTTTCTTCTAATTTTAATTGTAACTTTTCAATTATATCATTTGCTTCAGTAACTCTTTCATCGTCTGAATACTTGTTTATGAAAAGTTGCATAGCATCAATTGCTTTTTTTGTATCTGCTTGATCTAAGCTTGGCTTAGGAGAGTTTAAATAATAGCAATTGGCTGCAATGTAAGTTGCTTCGGGTGTTCTGTCACTATAAGGGAATGAGTTGGCGAAATTTTCAAAATAGTAAGCTCCTAAAATGTAATCTTCTTGTTGGTAGTGGCAGTCCGCATAATAATATAATACATCTTCGCCTCTGGTCGACCCTTTTAGTATATTTACTAATTCTTCAAATATAGATTGAGCGCGGTAGAAATCACCTTTTTCATAGTACTCTACCGCTTTCTCGTATTTAAAATTATAATCGGTGCTTTTTAATACTTTTTGATAGCCTGAACACGACGTCATAAATGCAAAGCCAATACTTAGTATTAATAATTGTGATATCTTTTTTATCATTTTTAAAATTTAACTAGTTCCAAAGTTAGTAACGCAAGAACTTTTATTTTATGATATAAATTTTATTATTTGGGGTGCAAATATACACAAAGCTTTTTAATTTATTGCTGAATGTTATGAAAAAAAATATTCGATAAATTTCATTTTAACTAGTTAAGTGAAAGGTGATTGCTTGTATTTTTTGAATTATAATATCTTCTATGATTTTTTAGTTTATCGCAATGTGTATTTCATTGTAATTCAGAAAGATTGGTTTTTGTTAGTTGTTTGCAAAGTACTAATTTAGTAATGTTATAGAATATTGAAGGAATAAGCAAAGAGTTGGAATTTGAATGTGCATTTGTTTGGGAATAATGTTGTTGTTAATTTTTTGGTTGAAAATATTTAAGCTAAATAAGTACTTTTACTACTGTGAATTATATTAATTACAAGTATTTTTGCACTTTAAAAACAAAAACTTTAGTATTGTGGATATTTTTGATAAAATAAGAACCGAAAGGGGACCATTAGGGCAACATAAAAGTATAGCACATGGTTATTTTATGTTTCCGAAATTAGTAGGTGAGATACATCCTCATATGATGTTTCGTGGTAAAAAAATGTTAAACTGGAGCTTGAATAATTATATTGGTTTAGCAAATCATCCTGAAGTGCGTAAAGCTGATGCCGATGCTGCCGCTGAGTATGGTATGGCATATCCAATGGGTGCACGTATGATGTCGGGAAATACAAAATACCACGAGGAGTTAGAGAATAAATTGGCTGCCTTTGTTGATAAAAAGGATGCATTTTTAATTAATTATGGATATCAAGCTATGGTTTCTATAATTGATTCTTTATCGGGTAGAAACGATGTGATTGTTTACGATTCTGAATCGCATGCATGTATAATGGATGGTGTTTTTTTACATAAAGCTAAAGGTGGTAAAAGTTTTGTTTTTCCGCATAACGATATGGATCGTTGCCGTAAAATGCTTGGTTTTGCCTCTAAAAGAGCTGAAGAAACTGGTGGTGGTATTTTATTAATTACTGAGGGCGTATTTGGTATGGAAGGCGACCTTGGCAAGTTAGATGAGATAGTTGCTATGAAAAAAGACTATCAATTCAGATTACTAGTTGATGATGCACACGGCTTTGGTACAATGGGTAAAACCGGTGCTGGAGCAGGTGAACATTTTGGAGTACAAGATGGTATTGATTTGTATTTTGCAACCTTTGCCAAAGCAATGGCAGGTATTGGTGGTTTTATTGCTGGTGATGAAGATGTTGTAGACTTTTTACGTTATAATATGCGTTCGCAAACTTTTGCGAAAGCGTTACCAATGCCTATGGTAAAGGGTGCTTTAAAACGACTCGAGTTATTGAAAAATGACCCTAGTTTACGTGAAGATTTATGGACAATTGTTAAAGCACTACAAAAAGGATTACGCGAAAACGGCTTCGATATTGGTAATACCGAATCGCCTGTTACTCCTGTTATGATGCATGGCGGACTAATTGAGGCTACCAAGCTAATTATCGATTTACGCGAGAATTATGGTGTTTTCACATCGGTTGTAATATATCCGGTAATTCCTAAAGGTCATATTTTGCTACGTATTATCCCAACATCGAAACACACATTAGAAGATGTAGATCGGACTATTACAGCGTTTAAAGAGTGTCAGAATAAATTAAAGAGCGGTGCTTATAATTCAGATGAATTTGAAGATTTAGCTACACTAATGAGTTCGTAAAATTTAGTTATATTTATTAAAAGGTCATTCTGATGTTTCTGGATGACCTTTTTTTATGCTTTTAGCTTATTCAATTGATAGTTCCTTTAGCGATTCATGAATAATTTTTTCATGATCGAATGCAAGTTTTGGCAGTTCTTGTAAGCTAAACCATTTTACTTGCTTTGCATCGTCACCTGCTTTTGCAATAAGTTTCTCATTTCTAACTACAGCATAATGTACAACACTAATACAATGCCCTCTAGGATCACGATCTTTATTCCCATAGGATTTAAATTGTATCAATTCAATGTTTTTAACAGATGTTTCTTCAAACAACTCTCTTTTTGCTGCTACAATAAGCGCTTCGTCTTTATCAACAAAACCACCAGGTAATGCCCAACAATTCTTATATGGATCGTTGAGTCTTTTTATTAGTAAAATTTTAAAAATATTTCCCCGCTTATTATAGACTAAAATGTCAGTTGTTACCATTGGACGTGGGTACTCATAAGTATGTGACATAAATCTTAATCTATAATTCTTTTTATAATTCTTAATTTATGAGAATATTTTTCTTCTTCAAGCTTATAAATCCCCTGATGATCAATGGGATCGATCCTAACCCATCCTGAGGCGTGAATAATAGTGCTTGAATCCATAAACATTCCGACATGAATAATATCTCCTTCTTCATTATCAAAAAAAGCTAAATCGCCTGTTTTAGCTTCACTAATAAAGCTTACATTGTTTCCAAGTTTTGCTTGATCCGATGCATCGCGTGGAATGCTAATTCCCTGAGTTATATATAAAATTTGCATTAATCCGGAACAATCAATACCCAGCAAGCTTTTTCCTCCCCATAAATAAGGTGCATTTATAAAGCGTAAAGCAACTTCCGAAATGGAAATCTCATTATTTTGCTTATCAATTTCATTAGCCAAGAAAGTATTATTTTGAATTTGAATGGTTTTGTTTTTTGTCAAATATATTTCACTACCAGCTACAATTGGTATAGGTTGGCTACTCTTTTCTTTTTTAATATAGGTAAATGCATTATTTGTATATATTTTTTCCAATGCTTTTAATTCCTTTAAATCCTTATTGTTAATTTTACTAACGAGTTTTTTGTCTACCCAACCTTGGTAGCTATCATTAGTTAATTTTATTTGCACCCAGTTATCATTATAATTAATTATTTCGTATAATTCGCCAAATAGTATTTGAGAAATCATTTCAGCTGTTTCCGAAGGCTCATTTCTTAAAGCTATTAATGTTTGTAAACAAATTCCGTATTCTTGCATAGTTCTATAATTCAGCTTATAATAATTACCATTAGTTTATTTTGCTTTAAAATATAGTTAGTTATCAGGTATTTAAGATCATTATTACATTTTTTTGAATATTTAATATCTAGCAAATTAGTATTTGTTTTCTATTCTAAAATCTAAAATTTAACAATCTGTTAAACTATTTTTTTCCTATTGAAAACCAAAGTTAATAAACGTGGGTCATTTTCTATTTCTTTTATTGAATTAATCGGGTTAATTTAGTGCTCAATATAAAATCGTATTGTATATGACAAGTTTTGTTAAGAGAATTAAACGTAATTCAAAAAGAATATATGTAGCATTATTGTTTTTAGCTGCATCTGCTATAACAGTATACTTTTTACCTACCCAAGGAAAATTTAGATTCGAATATCAAAAAGGGACTCCATGGCAACATGAAGATTTAATAGCTCCATTTGATTTTGCTATTTATAAAAGTGATGTTGAGATAAAAGTTGAACGAGATAGTGTCCTTAAAAAGTTTAGGCCGTATTTTGCTATTGATCAGGAGGTAGTAATTGAGGAGTTAAGCAAGTTTAAAGATAATTATAATGCTAGATATTTAGAAGCATTAAGCAGGGCTAATATTCAACTAAAGCAACAGCCTGATAGCTTACGCGAAAACGTTTACAAATATTGTTTTGATTTACTAAACTTTATTTATGAAAAAGGGGTAGTTGATTTTACCGATATTCTAGATCAAACAAAAAATGGTAGCACAGTTGTTATTTTAAAAGATAATGTTGCTACTAATCGAGAAGTAGATGAGATTTTTACCCAAAAAATTGCCTATGGTTATATTAATAAAAAGTTAAGCGATGAAAGCTTAGCATCACCATTATTATCTGCGGTGGTTGAAAATTTACGTTTATACGACTTTGTAGCTCAGAATTTATTTTATGACGATAAAACTTCAATTCAGGTTAAAAATAAACTCATAAATAATATTTCGCTAACTAGAGGTATGATTCAAATAGGAGAGCGAATTATCTCTAGAGGTGATTTAGTGCATACTGAAAACTTTAGAGTTCTTGAATCTTTAAGAAAGGAATACGAATCAGTATTAGGAACTAGTTCAGGAATATATTGGATTTTTCTGGGGCAAATTGTACTTATATTGATTGTATTTATGGTTCTATTTTTATTTTTGTACCATTTTAGACCTGAAATATTAGATAGTGTTACTAAATCACTATTTATTCTTTTGCTAATACTAATAGTGATTATTGTCACTAGTTTAGTTATTCAGTATAGTGAATTAAGCATTTATTTAGTTCCATTTGTAGCTGTAACTATTATAATTCATGCTTTTTATGATGCAAGGTTGGCATTTTTTATTCATATGGTTACAATTATGATTGCCGGTTTTTTAGCTCCCAATAGTTTTGAATTTATATTTCTTCAATATGTAGCAGGTGCTATTTCAATATTTAGTTTATCGCAACTTTATAGACGAGGACAACTATTTTATGCTGTTGGTTTAATTGTATTGTCTTATTCGGTTGCTTATACTGCCTTGGCCATTATACAAGAGGGTGGTTTTGTAATCGATAATCCATACTACTATGCATATTTCGCCATTAATGGATTATTACTTTTAGCAAGTTATCCTCTGATTTTTTTATTCGAAAAAATATTTGGCTTTTTATCGGATGCTACCCTTTTAGAGCTTTCCGATACGAACCATCCAGCTTTGAGAGAATTAGCAGAGAAAGCTCCTGGTACTTTCCAACATGTAATACAAGTGGCAAACTTAGCTGAAGAGGCTATTCGTAAAATTGGCGGAAATCCTTTGTTAATGCGAGTAGGAGCATTGTATCATGATATTGGCAAAACTGGCGCTCCTGCATTTTTTATTGAAAACCAATCGGGTAGGAGTCCGCATGAAGGACTGCCATATGAGAAAAGTGCTGAAACAATAATTCAACATGTGATTTATGGATTAGAATTAGCAAAGAAATATAAGCTTCCAAAGTTGGTAGCCGATTTTATACCAACACATCATGGAACTGGATTAGTAAAGTACTTTTACACTAAATATGTAAATGAAAATGGAGAGAAAGATACAAACTTAGCAAAGTTTTCTTATCCGGGACCAGCGCCTTTTTCAAAAGAAACAGCGGTACTTATGATGGCCGATTCTATTGAAGCTGCTTCAAGAACATTAAAAGAGTATAATGAAACAACTATTGATAGTTTGGTAGAAGGTATTATAAACAGTCAAATGGATAATAATCAATTCTTGGAAGCGGATATTACTTTTAAAGATGTATTTATGGTAAAGGAGGTGTTTAAACAAAAACTATTAAATATTTATCATGCTAGAATAGAATATCCTACAATGAATAAGTAGAATTGTGTAATATACCAAAAGGGCTGTTTTTAATTTATAAAAAGCCCTTTTGGTATATTCAGTTTTCGCTTGTCAATTCGTTACGTTTTTTTTGTAAGTATCATATATTCAATAGTTCGGTATGTTTTTATATTTTTCTCATTACTCAAACCTGTCTGCCGCCAAGGCAGGTCTATTATTCTAACATACTATTGTTAGTCAGAATGTGTATATATCATAATTGCATTTATTTCATATTATGAGTACGATAAATAAATGGTATAACCATAAGAAGTTTAGCTGTATTCTTTATAAATAGTTCTATTATCAAATTCAGAACAACTGACTATATAGGCTTATCTTGTGGTATATCGGGTTTTAATGTATGCTTTGTCATATTTAAAGGTAATACCTTTATGCGCAACACATGCAACTTCTTCATTTCAAACCATACGTGTTACTTCTGTCGCTTTTAGGGTCATGCAACTACACCTAGGCTATTAATTAGTGTCAGCAAGAAAACTCCTTGTTTTTGAATGTCTTTAGCAAAAAACGTCAAAGACAAGGCTTTCGAAAGACTAATTACGCCCATGGGTGACGCTAGGCTGGCATTTCAGGACTAAGAGATTTTATGTCAAATCCGTCCAAGTCGGTTATTCTGAAATTATAGGTTAATGCTCTGCAAACTATCCTAACGGTAGTCAGGTTTTATTGCAGCTACTTTAGTTTCTATAATTTTTCTATTTTAAGGGCAAAAACCACTAAGATTCAAAGTGAAAAGTCCACTAATACTATACTTAGTGACTATGGGTCTTCGTGGTAAAAAATGTGTGAATTTAATTTGCTTTCAAAACCTATGTATTTTCAATACACAGTGGTTTATTTGTATATTTTAAAGCAAATAAATATTGCTGCAAATAGTATGCTAGGTTAAAGAGATATGCATAAAAAAACATAGTGCTGTATAATATTTTCATACAGCACTATGTTGAGTTAAGGTGTATTTATATAGACTTATACTAAACCAGAAAAACCAAGAAATGCCATAGCTAAAATACCGGCTACAACAAAAGCAATTGGCACACCTTTCATACCTTTAGGAACGTTCATTAAATCAAGATGTTCACGAAGCCCTGCAAAAAGGATAAGTGCTAAACCAAATCCAACTGCTGAAGCTATTGCAAATACAACCCCTTCAAGTAGGTTGTAATCTTTTTGTATTGTCATAATTGCAACGCCAAGAATAGCACAATTGGTAGTAATTAATGGTAAAAATACGCCAAGTGCTTGAAACAAAGCAGGACTAACCTTCTTCAAAATTATCTCAACTAGCTGAACTAGCGATGCAATAATTAAGATAAAAGTTATTGTTTGTAAAAAACCAATTTCAAATACATCTAGAACCGATTTTTGAATCAAGTAAGTTACAATAGTAGCAATTACCATTACAAAAGCAACTGCGCCAGTCATACCCGCTGCAGTAGATATTTTTTTAGATACTCCTAAGAAAGGACATATACCTAAAAACTGCATTAAAACAATGTTGTTAACAAATACCGCAGTTATTATTATTACAAAATATGTCATTATATTTCCTCCTATGCTTTATTTAATCTATTAACAACTAATATAAGGTAGCCTAGTACAATAAAAGCTCCAGGGTTTAAGATAAACACTATCATACCATAGCTGCTATCAAATATTTGAAGACCGAATACTTCACCAGTTCCTAAAAACTCTCTAATAGCACCAAGTAAGGTTAATGCAAGTGAAAACCCTATGCCCATTCCTAAGCCATCAATAATTGACGATCCTACATTGTTTTTAGATGCAAAAGCTTCTGCACGCCCAAGAACAACACAGTTTACTACAATAAGAGGAATGAATAGCCCTAGGCTTTCAAATAGTGAAGGTAAATAGGCTTGCATAGTTAATTCAACAACTGTAACAAACGATGCAATAATTACTATAAATGCTGGAATACGAACCTTGTCAGGAATCCCGCTCTTAACAAGCGAAACAACCATGTTTGACATTACAAGAACAAAGGTTGTTGCAAGTCCCATTCCCAATCCATTAAACGCTGTGGTTGTAACCCCTAAAGTAGGACAAAGACCAAGTAGGAGAACAAATACAGGATTTTCTTTTAAAAGTCCTTTTGTGAAATTAGTTAGCTGACTCATTTTCGCCTCCTTCTTTTTGGGTGTTTAAGGTTGAATCTACTACAGCAGATTCAGGTTCTATATTATAATTTACATATGCATCATAAGCTTTTTGAACAGCATCAGAAAATGCACGCGAGCTAATTGTTGCAGCAGTAATTGCATCAATTTCACCCATGTCTTTTTTGACTTTTAAATTATCTGTACCTGGGTTTTTCCCTTTGTATTGATTAATGTACCATTCATCACTCATGTGTGTGCCAAGTCCGGGAGTTTCTTTATGCTCAAGTACTGAAACGCTATGAATAGTGCCATCAGGTGCAAGACCTACCATAAGCTTTATTAAGCCACTAAAACCTTTCATGGTATAAGTTTCAATGGCTGTTCCTACCAACTCTTCGTTGTTGTATGCTGGGTATGCCATTACTGGTAACCCACCCTCAACAGGTATTTCGTATTTAATAGAGTCAGGGTTATTTGTAAACTCAGGAACTACTAATTTTATAGCATTTAACTTTTTATTGAGTTTTGCTAAAGCAATAGGTGCTTTTGTAAACTCATAAACAAAACCTAAGGTTGTTGCTGCTACTAATGTTACAATTAGTAATGCTACTACCATATTTATAAATGTTGATTCTTTTTTATTGGCCATTTTTAACCTCCTCTCCAAAACGTGAAGGTTTCACGTATTTATTAATTATAGGAACAAAAGCGTTCATAATTAGAATTGCAAATGATATACCTTCAGGGTATGCACCGAAACTTCGAATAAGAACCGTTATAACGCCTATTCCTACTGCGAAAATTATCATTCCCTTCGGATTCATTGGGGATGTAACCATATCGGTGGCCATGAAAATAGCGCCTAGCATAACACCTCCAGTTAAAATGTGAAATACTGGATGAGCGAATTGCTCAGGATTTGCAAAATGTAAAATTCCTGTAAAGGCAAAAACTGTTCCCACTAAAATAACTGGAATGTGCCAAGTGATAATCTTCCTGTAAAGCATAAATGCGAAACCTAAAATAAGAGCCAGAGCACTTATTTCTCCCATACTTCCTCCCATGTGTCCGTAGAATGCTTCCATATGACTAGGTATATCTTGCATAATATTTGAGACTGTTTCCCCATTCATAATGCCTTCTTTCAATTTTCCTAAAGCCGTGGGTCCAGTTACAGCATCGGTATAGCCTGTTAAAAAACCAAGTGGTTTTGGCCAACTTGTCATTTGTACTGGGAACGATATTAAAAGAAATACACGGCCTACTAAAGCAGGGTTAAAAGGATTCTGCCCTAAACCTCCAAACGACATTTTTCCAACTCCAATGGAAATTAAAGCTCCAATAATAATAATCCATATTGGTAAGTTACTTGGAACATTAAATGCTAAAAGTAAGCCGGTTAAAATTGCTGAACCATCAGAAATTTTAGGTGTAGTTTTAATAATAAACTTTTGAATTAAGTATTCGAATGCAACACAGCTGGCTATGGAAACCAGAGTTACAATAATTGCGCCTGTTCCAAAGAAATATACAGAAGCAGCTAAGGCAGGTAAAAGTGCCAAAACAACTCCATACATTATCTTTTTTACGGAATATTCTCCAGCCACGTGGGGCGATGGAGATATGTTTATTAATCTATTCATCTATTTTTAATGTTAGTCATATGTCATATTTTCAAATATGTCCTTCTTTGAGAAATAGCTTTTATATTATTATTCGCTACCCTCGTGAGTGGCATGCTATTGATTTCTTGATCTTATTATTTTACCAACAGTTGTTTTTCCTAATCTTATATAATCTAACAGAGGTCTATCTGCAGGACAAGTAAACATACAAGAGCCACATTCAATACAATCCATGGCACTTTCAGTTTCTGTTTCTTCCCACATTTGCTTTTCGGCAAATGTCATCAAAATATATGGTTCAAGTCCCATTGGGCAAACCGATACACATTTTCCGCAGCGAATACAAGGCTCAACTTCACGGCGTCTTGCTTCTGTGTTGTTGAATATTAATACTCCAGATGATCCTTTAGTTATTGGAACATCAACTGAACTGATTGCTTTACCCATCATTGGACCACCGCTAACCATTTTCCCAGTATCATCAGGAACACCACCGGCGGCTTCAATAAGCTGAATAGTTGGTGTACCAATACGTACCATAAAGTTAGAAGGAGTTTTTACCGATTTTCCAGTAATTGTAACTACTCTTTCTATAAGTGGTTTGTTTTTTTGTACAGCTTCGTAAACAGCAAAGGCAGTACCAACATTATGAACAACAGCTCCAACCTCAATTGGAAGAGTACCAGAAGGTACTTCGCGGTTTATTACTGCTTTTATTAATTGTTTTTCGCCCCCTTGCGGATATTTTACTTTTAATGGAGTTACTTCTACTCCTTCATAGTTTTTACAAATATCGCTAAGGTGTTTAATGGCGTCAGGTTTATTGTTCTCAATGCCAATAAAAGCTTTGTTTACACCTAGGGCTTTCATTAATATTTTGGTACCAATTACCATCTCTTCGCCTTTTTCAAGCATTAGCCTATGGTCAGCGGTAAGATAAGGTTCGCACTCAACGCCATTAAGTATTAACACTTCGGCAGTTTTTCCAGGTGGAGGCGATAGCTTTATATGAGTTGGAAATGTTGCTCCTCCAAGTCCAACAATACCAGCATTTTGAACGCTTTTTTTAATGTCTTCTGCCGAAAGTGATATTTCTTTTTTAATATCCTTAGATTGGTCAATTTCCTCTAACCAATCGTCGCCTTCTACATTAATTATTATTGCTGGACGTTTAAAACCTGTTGAATCTAATGTATCTTCAACTTTTGCCACAGTTCCGGAAACGGAAGAGTGAATATTTGCTGAAACAAATCCACTACTCTGAGCTACAATTTGACCAACTTTTACGACATCGCCTTTTTTTACTAAGGGTGTTGCAGGTGCACCAATATGCTGCCCTAATGGGATAGTAGCAATTTTTGGTAATTCAGCCATTGTAATAGCCGAATTTGCTGAGAGTTTATTTTCAGCCGGATGAACACCACCTTTTTTAAATGTTTTTAACACTTTTCCTCCTTTTTTAGAGAAATTTATGATATTAATTTATGCTTTTTTCTCGTCTGTACCCTTATTTTCAGCAACAACTTCTGGTTTAGGAGCTGGTGCTTTTTTGGGTGGAAAGTTTAATTCATGAATGGCCGCTGTAGGACATTCTAGAACACATTTTCTACAAAGCTTACACTTGTTGTAGTCAATGTATGCCAAATTGTTAACAAGTGTTATTGCCTCAAATGGGCATACTTTAACACATTTTCCACAACCAATACAAGCTACTTTACATGCTTTGCGTGCAACTCCACCTTTGTCTTCGTTTATACACGATACAAATATTCGTCGGCTTTTAGGACCTGCATTTCTAAGCTCAATTATGTCTTTAGGGCAAGCCGCAACGCAAGCACCACAAGCAACACATTTATCTTCAATTATAACAGGTAAGCCAGTGTCGGCATCCATGTACATGGCATCAAAGGCGCAAGCATCCACACATTCGCCATGCCCTAAACATCCATATGAACAGCCCGTGTCACCTGCGTATAATGCCGATTCAATTGTGCACAATGTTGCTCCATCATAATTGTTGGTTTTTTGACGATTCTCGCAAGTGCCATTGCATCTTACAACTGCTACTTTGGGTGTGGCTTTTACGGCTTCGTGCCCTAAATAGTTTGCGATAGCCACCATGCCTGCTGCATCTGAAACAGGGCAATTTAATTTTGATATGTTATCGGCTTTTACCAGAGCTTCAGCAAAGCCTCGACACCCGGGGAAACCGCAACCACCACAGTTTGCGCCTGGCAACATTCCTTCTGTTTCATCAATCCGTGGATCTTCAATTACTTTAAACTTTTGAGCTACAAAATATAGAATAATTGCAGCTAAAAGACCTAAGGCGCCTAATGAAACAATGGTATAAACAATAGTAATACTCATTTTGAAATTGATTTATTTTAATATTTCAAATATAAATGACTTCTTAATTTTATTCCGGAATAAATATAATCCAAAATAATATGGGGCTAGTATACCAATTGAAAAAAGCCCTGCTGTTGTCTCTTTTACCGATAAAGATGTTAAAAGTATTAGCATGAAAAGTACAACTAATAATGGAAATATATACCCATAAAATAGGGCTTTAAAACCGGTAGTTAATTTAGAATAAATAGTAACAGGTTCGCCTATTTTGTAACTCTCCCCGTTTGGTGTAACATCAATTATTTTTTCTTCCATATCAGATGCACTGCATGCTCCCTTTGCATGGCAGGCTGAACAAGCCGACATGTTAACAATTTTAACTTTAATTAAATTGTTTGTAATGGAATCTATAATTCCTTGATGCGTAATGGTAGATGAACTCATCAAATTTTGTTTGTTTGAAGCAAAAGTAAACGTTTGCATCGTATTTGAAAACCCCAAAACTGTTTTTTAGAACATAGGTAAAATGAAGGTAAATTTGAGAAATTCTTAACCATATTGTTAATGGCAAGAATACTAATTAGTTATGATGATTTTTGATTGTTTTAATGACAATTGTCAGATAGAAATATGGTAAAATATCATGGATTGGATTGGATAAAAACACCGTAGTTTAGAATGATTAAAAATAAGAAGCTAGCTAATTTGACTCCAATTGAATTCATACTTCCATTTTTTTTCCATTTGATTTCTTAGCATTGCATTTTCATGCGTTTCTAGTTTTGGGTCTTTATCCAAAATATTTTCAGCTATTTGTCTTGCGTAGCTAAGTATTTGAGCATCTTTCCCCAAATTTGCTATTTTTAAATCTAAAGGAATGCCACTTTGCTGTGTGCCTTCAATGTCTCCCGGTCCACGCAGTTTTAAATCTACTTCCGATATTTCAAAACCATCGTTGGTATTTACCATGGTTTCAATACGTTTTCTTCCATGCAATGAAAGTTTGTTTCCTGTCATAAGAATACAATACGATTGATTAGCACCACGCCCAACTCTACCTCTTAATTGATGTAGTTGAGAAAGACCAAAACGTTCGGCACTTTCAATAACCATTACCGATGCATTTGGAACATTAACACCAACTTCTATTACCGTAGTTGCTATCATAATGTTGGTCTGTTTTCTTACAAACAAATCCATAGCCTTGTCTTTTTCTATTGGTTTCATTTTACCATGTACTACACTAATTGAATATTCAGGTGGTGGGAAGGCTCTCGATATACTTTCTAATCCATCCTCAAGGTCTTTGTAATCTAGGGCTTCCGATTCCTTTATTAATGGATATACCAAGTATATTTGACGACCTAGTTTAATTTGTTCTTTAATAAATCCAAAAAGCCTAAGTCTTTTAGAATCGTAGTAATGCAAGGTTTGAATTGCTTTTCGTCCTGGAGGTAATTCATCTATTACTGAAACATCTAAATCACCGTATAGAGTCATAGCTAATGTTCTAGGAATAGGTGTGGCAGTCATTACCAGAACATGAGGTGGCTGTTTGTTTTTGTGCCACAATTTAGCTCGCTGTGCCACACCAAATCGATGTTGTTCATCGATAACTACCATGCCTAGTTTTGCAAATTTTACTGCATCTTCAATTAAAGCATGTGTACCTATTAATATATTAAGCTTATTTTCCAGTAAATCTGTATGCAATAATCTTCTAGCTTTTTGTTTTGTTGATCCTGTTAAAATACCAACTGAAATGCCTAGGGGTTTAACTAATTCTCTTATGGTTTCGTAATGCTGATTAGCCAATATCTCCGTTGGCGCCATTATACAAGCTTGAAAACCATTGTCAATAGCCAATAGCATTGCCATTAGGGCAACTAATGTTTTTCCGCTGCCAACATCGCCTTGTAATAAGCGGTTCATTTGTTTGCCCGAATTAGTGTCGAGCCTAATTTCGCGCAATACCTTTTTTTGAGCATTTGTAAGTTCAAAAGGAATGCAATTTTTATAAAAGGAATTAAAGTACTGTCCCACTTTCTTAAAAAAGTAACCTTTCACACTCTCTTTTTGGTATTGTTTTAAGCGTAGTATTTTTAGTTGAATATAAAATAGCTCTTCAAATTTTAAACGAAAAATAGCCTTTTGTAATAAATCTTGACTTAAAGGCAAGTGTATATTATATATAGCTTCGTTTAAATAAATTAGTTTTTGTTTTTTTATTAAATAGGATGGAAGCGTTTCTGTTATGTTGTCTTTAACTTTTGGCAATAAGTTTAAAACAAGGCTATGAATTGCTTTTGAATTTAGGAATCTCGATTTCATTTTTTCAGATGTGTTATAAAATGCCTGAAAGTTGAAGCTGAGTTTTTCCTTCTGTTTTGATGCATCATCAATCTCGGGATGTGTGAAATTGATAGTTTGATTAAAAAGCGTGGGCTTGCCAAAAAATATATATTCCTTATTTGGTTTAATAATGTCTTTAATCCATTTAATACCTTTAAACCAAACTAATTTTGTTGTTCCTGTACCATCGTTTACTGTTACTACATAACGTTGTTTGCGTTTTTCGCCAATGGTTTCAATATGTATTACTTTTGCTTTTATTTGAACATGGCTCATTTCGCCATTTAGTTCATTAATTGTATAGAATTTTGAACGATCTAAATATCTATACGGAAAATAATACAGTAAATCATTGTAGGTTTTTATTCCTAATTCACTAGCTAATAGATCTGCTTTTTGTGGACCTACACCCTTTAAATAAGTTATATTTTCGTTTAGAGATATTGACATTGTAGTGCAAAAATAATAATGTAGTGCAAAGTATCAAGTATAAATTACAATAGTTTGTTAAATTTTTGCATCTAGCTGACAATAAGCGTATTGTATAAAATCAGAAACTATGACTAACATGCATATTATCAGCGTGTTATTTTTTGTTCTCACTACCTGCCCGAATTGTTCAGCCTGCCTGGCGGCATACAGGACGGGCTCATACCTGTCTGCCGCCAAGGTTTACCTTCAGGCAAGTCTCAAAATTTAACGTACTATTAAATTAGAAATAGATAAAAATACAAACGCATACAATATAAATACTCAAAGCATTAAAATAAACAACACTTATTTTCAACTAATTAGAGAATATCCAAAACGTAAGTTAATAATTTTTACTTTTGGCATATTAATTTTACAAATTTGATGATTAATGAAGACTCTATTTTTGGAATTAGGCTTATGTATAAAACATATGCTACGTAAGTGACTTAAAATCAAAAAAATAAAAATTTATATATTTACTTATTACCGTAGCTATTTTTTTTGTAATTTGGCACAATTTTTAAAAATAAAGAACTCAATATATTATGGCATTATTAAGAGATAAAATTATTGGTGAGGGCTTAACTTTTGACGATGTTTTTTTAGTACCTGCATATTCAAATGTATTACCTCGAAATGTTGATATTTCTTCGCAATTTTCAAGGAATATTCGTTTAAACACTCCAATTGTTTCTGCAGCAATGGATACCGTGACAGAGTCAGCTATGGCAATTTCCATTGCCCGCGAAGGAGGGATAGGTGTTATTCATAAAAATATGTCTATTGAAGACCAAGCAAAAAAAGTTAAAATGGTAAAAAGGGCCGAAAATGGAATGATTATCGACCCTATAACTATAACTAAAGAAAAATCTACTGGCGATGCTTTAGCGCTAATGAAAGAATTTAAAATTGGCGGTATTCCTGTTGTTGATAATAAGAATAGACTTATTGGGATAGTTACTAATCGTGATTTGAGATTTGAATCGGGCGATAAAATTATTTCTGATATAATGACATCGGAAAATATTGTAACAACTCCGCAATCTATTGATTTAGAGCATGCAGCTGAGATTCTACAAAAGCATAAGATTGAAAAGCTTCCAGTTGTTGACGAAGACAATAAACTTGTTGGCTTAATTACATATAAAGATATAACAAAAGCGAAAGACCGTCCTAATGCATGTAAAGACGATAAGGGTAGGTTAAGAGTAGCTGCTGGCGTGGGCGTTACGCACGACACAATAGAAAGAATAGAAGCTTTAGTAAAAGCAGATGTAGATGCTATTGTAATTGACACAGCTCATGGTCATTCGCAAGGAGTAGTTGATATGCTTAAAAAAGCAAAAAGCTTATTTCCACAAGTGGATTTTGTTGTTGGTAATATTGCCACTGCCGAAGCAGCTAAAGCATTGGCTGAGGCTGGTGCTGATGCAGTTAAAGTAGGCATTGGGCCGGGTTCAATTTGTACCACACGTATTGTGGCAGGTGTGGGTGTTCCGCAATTGACTGCAATAAGTTGGGTGTCTGAAGCGTTACAAGGAACAGGTGTTCCTGTAATTGGTGATGGTGGCATTCGTTATTCAGGTGATATAGTTAAAGGCTTAGCAGCTGGAGCTGATTCAATAATGGCAGGATCTTTATTCGCTGGTACTGAAGAGAGTCCAGGTGAAACAATTATTTATCAGGGAAGAAAATTTAAATCGTACCGTGGAATGGGATCATTAGAAGCTATGCAACAAGGTTCTAAAGATCGTTATTTTCAGGATGCAGAAGACGATATTAAAAAATTAGTACCTGAGGGGATAGCTGCTCGTGTACCTTACAAAGGCACCTTGTCAGAAGTAATATATCAAATGGTTGGTGGTTTACGTGCTGGTATGGGGTATTGTGGATCATCAAGCATGGCAGAACTTAAAAAGGCACAGTTTGTAAGAATTACAAATGCAGGAATGGCAGAAGGTCATCCTCATGATGTGACTATTACTAGAGAAGCACCAAATTATTCAAGATAAAATAAATAATCTAACACAAAATAAAATTAGCTTACAGTTATGCGAAAATTAATTTCATTTTTATTGGTTACGTTATTTGCAACAATTATTGTTGCTCAAAATAACGAAAGCACAGTATTACTAACTATTGATGACAAACCAATAACACAATCAGAATTCGAGAGAATTTATTCTAAAAACAATCAAGAACCATCTTTTGACAAAGCTTCTATTGATGAGTATATGAATTTGTTTGTAAACTTTAAACTCAAAGTAATTGAAGCAGAGGCTTTAGGTCTTGATACTTTGAAAAGCTTCAAAACAGAATTAAAAGGATACAAGCAACAGTTGGAGAAACCTTACTTATCAGACCCATCTGCTGATGGCTTGTTAATGCAAGAGGCTTATGACAGAATGAAGTGGAACGTTAGAGCTAGTCATATTCTAATTCGTTGTGCAGACAATGCATTACCAGCTGATACTTTAAAAGCCTATAATAAAATTAAAACCATAAGAAGTAAAGCAATACAGAAAAATGCGAATTTTAATGCTTTAGCAAAAGAAAATTCTGAAGACCCTTCTGCAGCGCAAAACGGCGGTGATTTAGGTTATTTTACAGCTTTTTCAATGGTGTATGAATTTGAAACCGCAGCCTATACCACAGAGGTTGGAAAAATTTCGGATATAATTCGAACAAAATTTGGATACCATATACTTAAAGTAGTAGATAAGAAAGAAGATGCTGGTCAGGTTAAAGTTGCCCACCTTATGCGTGCAACACCTAAAGAAAGCTCAAAAGAAAAAATATTAGAAGAAAAAACTAAGATTTTTCAGATTTACGATTCAATAATTGCTGGTGAAAATTTTGTTAAAATGGTAGCAAAATATTCTGACGACCGTGGAACAAGTACAAAAGGTGGCGAGTTGCCTTATTTTGGGACAGGTAGAATGATACCTGAGTTTGAAAAAGCTGCTTTTGCAATTGAAGGAATTGGTGGTTTATCAAAGCCAATTCAAACATCTTACGGATGGCATATTATAAAACTAATGGATAGGAAACCTTTAGGTTCATTCGAAGAGTTGGAATCTACTTTAAAAAGCAAAGTGTCTAAAGATATTAGAGCTCAAAAAGGAAGAAAAATGCTTTTAGCGAGATTGAAAAAAGAGTATGATTTTACTGAAAATAAGAAAGCTTTTGAGCCTTTTTATACATTAATTGATTCGACAATTTATGATGGAGGATGGTGTGGAAAAGAGGCCAAGGGATTAAATGATGTTTTATTTACTCTTTCAGATACAGTGAAATACACACAGAAAGATTTTACGGATTATATTAGTAACGATGGCTTACGTAGAGTTAATGATCCTATTGTTGTTGTGGTAAATAAAGAGTACGATCGTTATGTTGAAAAAATGATAATTTCTTATGAGCAATCTCGTTTAGAAGAAAAATACCCCGAATTTAAACACCTATTGAAGGAATACCATGATGGAATATTACTGTTTAATTTATCTGATGAAATGGTTTGGTCAAAAGCAGTGAAAGATACTGTTGGTTTAGAGGCTTTCCATAAACAGAAGAAAGATAAATATATGTGGGGCGATAGAGTGGAGGCTACAATTTACACATTGAATAATGTAGAACATGCAGGTTCTGTTTCTAAATTGGCTACAAAAGTAGGAAATAAAAATACTGATTATGTTGCTGTTGCTGCTAAATTTGAGACGAAAATTGTTTCTAAAGATACTATGTTTCAAATGAGTGTTGTAAAGCAAAAATTCAGTAAGGGAGATAATGAAATAATTGATAGCTTAGGATGGGAAACCGGCATTAAAGCTCAGGTTGTAAAAGAAAATGAAGTATTTATTGTTTACGTAAATGGACAAATAAACCCTGAACCAAAACTGTTGAACGAAGCACGTGGATTAATTACTGCCGATTATCAGACTTACTTGGAAGAAGTGTGGATTATAGAATTAAAAGAGAAATATAAAGTACATATTAATAAGGAAGTTTTTAATAAAATGATTAAATAGCTTTAAATCAGCCAGAATTAATCTGGCTGATTCTATTTTAAGACCCATTTATTAATTGAAAAAAGTATTCTTGTGAATAAAAATATATTGTTAAGTGTGGTGATTTTATTAGCTGTTTTGAGCTCTTGCAACGAGCTTTTTAATAGAAAAACAACCAATAAAGTAATTGCTGTGGCTGCGGGTAATGAATTGTTATATTCTCAGTTAGTAATGGCAACACCAAGGGGTATGAATGAGATTGATAGCATTTCGTTTGTTCAGAACTATATTGAAAAATGGGTAAAAAATAACTTGCTATTAGAAAAAGCCGAGTTAAATCTTGATAATCACACATTGAATGAAATTGAATTAATGATTGATAACTACAAAACATCATTAATGGTTTTTCAATATCAACAAATGCTTGTTCAGCAAAAATTAGATACTATAATTACCGAAGAAAATATTGAAGATTATTATGCAGATAATGCTGGTAATTTCAAGCTTGATAGCTCAGTTGTTAAGGCTGTTTTTGTTAAGTTGCCAAAAGCTTTGCACAATTCGTATAATGTACGACAATGGATTCGTTCCAATAGAGAAGAAGATTTAATAAGTTTGGAAGATTATTGCTACCAACATGCAAGAAATTTTGACATGGGAGAAAATTGGATTTCCTTTAGCGACTTATTAAGATTTATTCCTCGCAAGGTAAATGATCAGGAAGCTTTTTTAAAGTATAATAGATTCTTCGAATCTCAGGATTCGTTATATCGATATTATGTTGGTATTATTGACTATAAGTTATCCTACGATACTACACCTATAGATTTTGTTAAACCTCAAATAAGAAACATAATATTAAATCGCAGAAAAATGAAATTCATTAACGATCTCGAAAATAATATCTACCGAGATGCCGTTAATCAAAAGAGATTTACTATATATGCCAATTAATAAACAGAAAATTTTATGTGCAAAAATATTTTAATTGTATTCGTCCTTTTTCAATCCTTATTTTTAAGTAGTTCTTTCGCACAAGAAAAGAAAATTCTTGATCAGGTTGTTGCTGTAGTGGGAAAAGAAATTGTGTTAATGAGTGATATTGAAAATCAATCATTGCAGCTACGTTCGCAAGGGTATTACACTTCTGGTGATTTAAAATGTGAAGTATTTGAAGAAATACTTTATTCTAAATTATTAGTAAATCAAGCTAGACTTGATAGTGTTGAGGTATCTGATGCAGAAATTAATTCTGAATTAGATCGTCGCTTGAATATGTTCATTAACCAAATTGGTAGTGAGGAAAAATTGGAGGAATTTTACGGAAAATCAATGTACGAAATTAAAGTTGAGTTTCGTGAAGTTATTAAAGATCAATTATTAAGTCAGCGCTTGCAACAGCAAGTTACAGCAGATTTAAGCGTAACACCACACGAGGTTAAATCATTTTATAAAAGCATACCAATTGATAGCTTGCCTATAGTAAATACAGAATTTGAATTAGAGCAAATAGTTATTAATCCAAAAATAGAGGAAACAGAGGTTTTAAGAATAAAGGATAGGTTGCGCGAATTCAAAGATAGAGTAGATAAAGGAGAGAGTCTTGCTACTCTAGCGGTACTATATTCTGAAGATCCAGGCTCAGCTGTAAAAGGCGGTGAACTTGGTTTTATGAGTCGTAACGATTTAGTACCTGAGTTTTCTGCCATAGCATTTAATCTTGATCCAGGACAGGTTTCAAAAATTGTTAAAACAGATTTTGGTTACCATATTATTCAAGTAATTGAAAAGAAAGGACAACGTTTAAATTGTAGACATATTCTTTTAAAGCCTAGAGTAAGCCATACTGAGAAAACAAAATCAAGTCAGAAACTAGACTCTATAAGAATATCGATAAATGATGAGGAAATTACTTTTAAACAGGCTTGTTGGAAATATTCTGATAGTGAAGATACTCGTTTAAATGGTGGTGTAATTGTAAACCCTATGACAGGAAATTCAAGATGGGAAGCTAGTCATATTGAGCCTAAAGTAGCAAATGCAGTAAAAGGTTTAAAAGTAGGCGAAATATCAAAGCCTTTTGAAAGTGAAGACCAAAATGGAAATTCAATTTACCAAATAATTCTTTTAAAAACTAAAACTGAACCTCATAGTGCAAACCTTGAACATGATTATCAGAAAATTCAAGACATGGCTTTAGGTAAAAAGAAAGATGAATTCATGAAGGAATGGGTAAGCAAGAAAGTAAAAGGCACTTATGTTAAAGTTGATGAGGAATACAAAAACTGTACATTCAAAAACGATATTTGGAAAATAAAATAAATATGACCCAATTTAAAAACGATGTTGAAGCTGTTGATGCTTTAAAGTTAGCTTACAACAAACTGCTTAGTGAGATTCAAAAAATTATAATAGGGCAAGATGAGATTGTTAGAGATACTTTAATCTCAATTTTTAGTGGTGGTCATTGCCTACTTATTGGTGTGCCAGGCTTAGCTAAAACATTGTTGGTAAATACTATTGCCGATGCTTTAGGATTGAATTATAAACGTATTCAATTTACACCTGACTTAATGCCTTCAGACATTATTGGTGCTGAGATATTAAACGATAAGCGTGAATTTAAATTTATAAAAGGACCTTTGTTTGCCAATATTATATTAGCCGATGAAATAAATAGAACACCACCAAAAACACAATCGGCCTTGCTTGAGGCAATGCAAGAAAAATCGGTTACAGCAGCCGGTAATAATTATAAATTAGATGAACCATTTTTTGTTTTGGCTACGCAGAATCCAATCGAACAAGAGGGGACTTACCCATTGCCAGAGGCTCAACTAGATCGTTTTATGTTCAATGTTTGGCTTGAGTATCCTAAATTAGAAGACGAAATAAGAATTGTTGAGGAAACTACATCAAACACTATAAAAAAGGTTAACAAAGTACTTAGTGGCGATGAAATTGTGTTTTTTCAGCAGCTAGTAAGGAAGATACCTGTTAATGATAATGTTTTAAGGTATGCTGTAACATTGGCTACCATAACTCGACCAAATACACCTGATGCGCATGAAATAACAAATAAATTTATTAATTGGGGAGCAGGTCCACGAGCTTCGCAGTTTTTAATAATTGGTGCAAAAGCACATGCCGCAATTAACGGTAAATATTCACCCGATATTGAAGATGTTAATGCAGTTGCTCTTCCAATTCTTCGTCATAGAATAGTTAGAAACTATAAAGCGGAGGCAGAAAATATATCTGTTGAATACATTATTAATGAACTAATTAAAAGCTTAAAGTAATATAAGATTGTTAGATTAATAGACGTGAATAGTGAGATAAGAAGAGTATTGCTTAGAGTGAGATGGTTACATACTGGTCTGATAGCTCACAATATATTTATAATCAGCGATATGCAAAAAAATATCAATTTATTTAGCAATATAAGCTTCAAAAATAACCAATGTGTATTTATTATTCGATTTATGCGTTTTACAACTATTATCATATTATGTATTTTCTTTTTTGGGAATGTTGCTTTTGCTCAAAAACAGTCTCAAATTGAGCTACTTAGTGCCAAGTATATAAAATCAGATAAGAATATTAAAGGAGGAGCACGAAGGTTAATTGGAAACGTTAAGTTTAAACAAGACAGTACTATCATGCTATGCGATAGCGCATATTTTTATTCGGATAAAAATATGTTCGATGCTTTTAGTAATGTGCATTTATATAAAATAGGTAGCTCTGAGGTTGATGTTAAAAGTGATTTTTTAAGGCATCATGGAAATAGAAAAATGGCTTACTTTCGCAAGAATGTTGTATTACGTGATATGCAAGTTGTATTATATACCGATTCGTTAGACTATGATATAAATAATGATATTGGCTATTATTTATATGGTGCCGAAATTGTAGATAGCGCTACTACATTAACAAGCGTTAAAGGTCATTATTATCATCATAGAAATGCTATATATTTTAAAGATGATGTTGTTATTAATCACAATAAAGATGAATATAAATTATTTACAGATACTTTAAAATATAATACAATTAACAAAACGGCATACTTCTTTGGTCCAACTAATATGGTTAACGATTCCAATAATATGTATGCCGAATACGGATGGTATAATACTAATAACAATAAAGCACTATTTAAACAAAATGCTTTATATACTAATCCTACTCAAAGTATTGAGGCCGATAGCCTTTTTATGGATAGAACAATAGAATTTGGTATTGCATACTCAAATGTCATAGCTACCGATTCTGTAGAGCAATTTGTGATTACTGGTAATTATATGGAGGTTAGAAAGCAAATGGAAAGCATTTTTGTTACGGATAGTGCTATGGTGCAAAGTGTATTGCAAGGCGATACCTTGTTTTTGCATGGCGATACTATTTTATCTGTAGTTGATACCGTTAAACTTGAGATAGATTCGTTACAAACCGATTCTATTGGAACTTTCAGATCATTCACAGCCTTTCATCATGTAAAAATATTTAAATCGAATTTTCAGGCTAAGACCGACTCACTATATTTTTCCATGGCCGATTCTATTATAGAATTTTATGGTTCCCCTGTTTTGTGGGCAGAATCGAGTCAAATAACAGCTGCTTTTATTGAAGGGTATATTGTAGACGAAGTTTTGGAGCGCTTTAAATTATACGAAACCGGATTAATAATTGCAATGCAAGATTCTTCTCATTTTAATCAGATTAAAGGAAAAGAGATTACAGGCTATTTTAGAAACAATGATTTGTATAAAATTGATGTTGTGAAAAAAAGCGAAACCATTTATTTTCCAACTGACGATGGCGAAATAATAGGCATTAATAAAGCAAATAGTGTCAATGTTTCCATTTATATGCGTGACAATGAAGTGCAGCGTATTATTTACAGAAACCAACCTAAATCAACAATGTATCCTATAGGTGATTTACGACCTAAGGAAATGGTTATGAAAGAATTTATTTGGTTAGATGACCAACGCCCCAAAAAACCAGAAGATATTTTTATTTGGGAGTAATAAAACTGATAGAAGTAATTTTAGATATCTGGACTACTCGTAAGCTTGACCGCCGCAAATATTATTACATACCTGTAAATAAAAAGTAGGCAGCCCACAGTCTCAAGTTGACAGAACTGACTGGAAACTGTGGGCAGCCTACTAAAAACGACAATTCCTTTTTATGAACAAACTTGCTTAAGTTGCTTGTAATGAGTAATTGACTAAGGAGTTCTGAATTTATTAACAGAAGCTTTTGAATAAAAAAAAGCTGCCAATCTAAAATTAACAGCCCTTACTATACTTTTAAATGGTTCTAATATTCTTCTTCATTAAAAAAGAAGTCGTCCTTACTAGGATAATCAGGCCAAATGTCATCAATGCTTTCGTAAATTTCACCTTCGTCTTCAATTTCCTGTAAATTTTCAATAACCTCAAGAGGTGCACCTGAGCGAATACCAAAGTCAATTAATTCTTCTTTGGATGCTGGCCATGGAGCATCTTCAAGTTTTGAAGCTAATTCGAGGGTCCAATACATATGTGTAAGTTTTGTTTAACGATCAATTTTAAAATTTTGCAAATATTATAAAAAAAATCTAATTATTTGCTCGGAATCCAAGTAATTTCTTCAACATTTAAATCTTTATTTAATTTACGCCCAAAAACAAAGAAAAAATCACTCAATCTGTTTAAGTATTTAACAACGAAATCACAATTCCCTTCTTCTTCATTTACCCTGATAGAAAGGCGTTCGCATCGTCGGCAAACAGTACGAGCAATATGACAAAACGAAACGGTGGTATGCCCACCTGGCAAAATAAAATAAGTTAATTGAGGAAGGGTTTTATCCATTTTATCAATTTTTTGTTCTAGTGTTTTAATAT
>JAUXEM010000261.1 GCA_030620515.1 Salinivirgaceae bacterium | reverse complement strand
TTAACCCAACTTGTACACGAAACCTCTTAAAAGTACAAAAAACCACTAATTTCAACCCTTTCTATTTGTTAAGCACTTGGTAATCAGAATGTGAATTTTTAAAAGGTCGATTGTAGTGATGTATGGCTCTTGTGAGTGCTGAAAAACATTAATATCTTTATCGAAAATTAGAAAATGACCTAAAAACACATAAGAAAATATGTAGTGTACCATTATTTTCCTAATTCCCTGATTGTCAAGTTGATTTTTCAAGTATTATACAAGTTGGGTTAATAAACAGGTAAATAGAATTATCAATCTCTGTAAATAAAGCCTGTTCTATTAAACGATAAAATAATTAGCATTGCTATTTTAATAGTACCTTACATTTTGACACCTGAATAATTCGGACAAGTAGTGAGATATAAAATAGCATGCTGATAATATGCATGTTAGTAAGGATTCCCAATTATGTACAATACCTTCATTGTCAACCAGATGCAATAACTTAACGAACTATTGATTTTAATATAGTTAATGTATATATCGTAAAAATGATAATTCTAACGTATGCTAGTTTTTTGAATTTTACTTTGTTTATCTGCTCATCCTGTCAATGCAATATTTAAATAAACTATTGTACCCCTCTACTGTGTATGTTTCTGTTTTTCAGCAGTGTAATTCTATTCCCACTCCTTACATTGATATTTATGAATACCCTTTGCTAAACCAGTTTTCACTTTTCTTTCATCAATGCGTTTTATGCATTTCATATTCGTTTAGAGAAAAGATGCACCAGCAATAACTATTTAGTAATGCCAACTTTTATTCTAGCATTTCTTAAGTTTTACCTGCAATTTGTTTGCATAAAAGAATATTCTACCTACTTTTGGGATCAAATTGAAACTAATGTCAGGAATAGAACAAATAGCTATAAGTAAACAGATTAAAAAATCTGTTAATAAGAAGTATACATGCTTTTGTAAACCATGACTTAATTGCGAAATATTTATTGTTTAAATATAGAAAGGTCAGGGTAAACACTCTGACCTTTTTTTGTTTTAACACATAGCTGAAAAATATATTTTATATCAATAATAATTATATGTATAATTAATTCCTGCATTTAGTGGGCTTAAACTTTTGAAAAGTGTTAGTATTAAAATTCGGAGGAACATCGGTAGGTAGTGCTACTAGGATAAAAGAAGTTGCTGACTTGATTAATGACAGTACAAAAAAGTTGGTAGTATTGTCAGCTATGTCAGGAACAACAAATGCATTGATTGAAATTGCCGATTATTTGTATAAAAAGAATCATGATGGTGCAAATGAGAAAATAGCACAATTAGAAAACAAGTACTATTTTGAGATAGATGAACTATTCCTAAAAGATGAGTGCAAGCAAAAAGGAAATGATTTAGTGAAATTTCATTTTGAATATATACGATCTTTTACCCGCGATATGTTTACGCAGTACGAGGAGAAAGAGGTACTTGCTCAAGGAGAATTAATTTCAACCGCTTTATTACAATATTTTTTAGAAGAAAAAGGAGCCAATTCGGCTTTAATTTCAGCGCTTAATTTTATGCGTATTGATAAAGCTGGCGAACCTGATGAGTTTTATATAAGAGAAAACTTAAAGCGTGAATTAAAAGAAGTGAAAAATATAGATATTCTTATTACTCAGGGTTTTATTTGTAGAAATGCCTACGGAATGATTGATAATTTGCAGCGTGGTGGTTCCGATTATACCGCTTCAATTATAGGTGCAGCCATAAATGCAAAAGAAATACAAATTTGGACAGATATTGATGGGGTTCACACCAATGACCCAAGAGTTGTAGAAAATACGCATGCTATTGCTGAATTGTCTTTTGATGAGGCGGCTGAGTTAGCTTATTTTGGTGCAAAAATACTACATCCCACTTGCGTGATGCCAGCAAAAATTGCGAATATACCAGTACGCATTAAAAACACTCTCGATCCAGAAGCTGGAGGTACTCTTATTACCAGTGGCAGCCAAAAACAAAGAATAAAAGCAATTGCTGCTAAAGATGGTATAACTGCAATAAAAATAAAATCGGGTAGAATGCTTATGGCTCATGGCTTTTTAAGAAAAGTGTTTGAGATATTTGAAACATATCGAACATCAATTGATATGATAACTACTTCGGAAGTAGGCGTTTCTGTTACTATTGATGATAGTAAGTTTTTAACAGAGATTGTAGATGACCTTAAGAAATATGGAACTGTTGACGTGGATGAGGATCAGGTAATTATTTGTATTGTTGGTGATTTAATTGCTGAAAATAAGGGGATTGCAGCGAGTGTGTTTAATGCTGTAGAGCAAATACCTTTACGTATGATTTCTTATGGTGGTAGTAATCATAATATTTCCATATTAGTTAAAGCTGAGCATAAAAAAGAGGCTTTGGTATCATTAAGTAAAGGTCTTTTTGAATCAGTGAGATTTTGATTATAGGAATACAACCTGACCGGAGGGCAGTAATAATGAATTGAAATCATATAGTAGAACTGATCTAAATACGAAAATAATTTGTGCAATAAGAAATACAACTATAGTAATTATTAGAAAGAAATATTAGTTACAAATGAACTTAGATATAAATATCTTAAATAAATATAAAACACCTTTTTATTGGTATAATATGGAGGTGCTAAATACTACGATAAAATTAATTAAAGCAGAGTCTGAAAAGCATGGCTACCATGTACACTATGCCGTTAAAGCAAATGCAAATATCCCTATTTTAAAAGCTATTGAGAAATTTGGATTTGGTACTGATTGCGTTAGTGGTAATGAAATAAAGCAATCGCTCGAAGCAGGCTTTACTCCTGATGAAATTGTTTTTGCAGGCGTAGGCAAAAATGATGAAGAGATAAATATAGGCTTAGAAAATGATATATTTTGTTTTAACTCAGAATCAATTCCTGAATTAGAGGTAATTAATGAATTGGCTGGTAAAAAAAGAAAAAAAGCCAGCGTTGCCTTACGTATTAACCCCAACGTTGCCGCATCAACCCATCATTATATAGCTACCGGACTTGAAGAGAATAAGTTTGGTATTAATATGTGGGAAATGGAAGATGTGCTAAGTACGCTTAACACTTTGACTAATATTGAGCTAATTGGCTTGCATTTTCACATAGGAAGCCAAATTACCGATTTGCAAGATTTTAAGGGGCTCTGTTTACGAGTCAACGAAATTCAGGAGTGGTTTTATGCTCGTCAAATTATTGTCGATCATATAAATGTTGGCGGAGGCTTAGGTATTAATTACGATGAACCAGATAAGGAAGCTATACCCGATTTTAAAGCCTATTTTAAACTATTTAAAGACTTTTTAAAACTAAGACCGAAACAGCAATTGCACTTTGAGTTAGGTAGAGCCGTAGTAGGGCAATGCGGCACTTTAATATCGAAAGTACTTTATGTTAAAAAAGGTGTAAAAACTAAATTTGCTATTGTTGATGCGGGCATGACAGAGTTAATCCGTATTGCTTTGTATCAAGCATATCATAAAATTGAAAATTTATCCTCGCAAAAAGCAATTGAAAAATACGATGTGGTAGGACCAATTTGTGAGTCGAGCGATTGTTTTGGTAAAGCTGTTGAACTACCCGAAACAAAACGTGGCGATTTAATAGCTTTGCGCAGTACGGGTGCTTATGGTGAGGTTATGTCGTCGCGATATAATTTGCGCGATTTTGCAGAGGCATATTATTCCACTTCGACTCCGCTCAGTGGGCACTCGACTCCGCTCGGTGGGTAATAGCTCATTTCAGCTTCGCTCAATGAACGAAAAACGGTTTTGCTTAATAAACTATCGAGTTAAAACGAAAAAAAAACGGCAGTCTCAAAAGTTTGATTTGTATTATTGCAATCTCACCCTGTCTGCTATAAGTTTATCTTCAGGCGGACTAATACCTGGCTGGCTGCCCAGGCAGGTCTCAAAATATAACGATTGATAATAGATTGCTTAGTATTTGTAAATATATTAGTGCTACATATTAATTCAATGGTTTAATAGTGTAATTCCAATCATCTCCATGAAATTCATGTTTGCAGATATTAATTTTTTCAAAATCAGATTTCGATATTTTAATACCTGTTTCATAAACATTTTCATCTATATCTGCCTTTACATTCAATCCCGTTTTTGTCTTTGTTGCACCTATTAAATTCACTATAATGCTGTATGTCTCAAGAGGCTTACCTACCAATTCTTTCTTCTTTGCATCAACAGAAATTACAGGCTCAAAGTCCTTCTGAAATTTCTTTG
>JAUXEM010000047.1 GCA_030620515.1 Salinivirgaceae bacterium | reverse complement strand
TTAACCCAACTTGTATAGAAAATCGTAAAAATCAATAAAATTCACACAAAATCAGATATTTAAAATTACTAACCATCAGATTATGAGCGTTATAAATTTCAAGCGCTCGATTGTAGTGAAGTATGATACTTGCATATGTCAAAAAGTATCCCTAAATTTGTCACATGTTTATTAGACAAGTAAAAAAGAAGAATGCCAAAGAAGGTAAAGTTTTTTATCAATACCAATTGGTACAAGCCTCTCGCATAGATGGAAAAGTAAAGCAGAATCAGATATTATATCTCGGTAGTGAAGATGATTTGAACAATAAAAACATAAGACAAGAGGTAGTGGAACAACTACAGGTTAAAATATTTGGACAAACCTTATTGCATAATAACTATTGCGAAATATCTAAAAATTTAGCTGAACAATATTACCAGAAATATTTACTCAAGTACGACACCTTACCTACTGATAATAAGATTGTTATACCAAAGAAAGATAATAGTGTCGATTTTCAATCCGTTGACATTAAGAACTTAGCAGTAGATAACAATAAAACATTTGGCTCAGAAAATTTATGCAAACAAATAGTAGAAAAATTAGATTTTGACCAATGTTTTAAAAATCTGGGCTTTAGTGAAGATGAGAATAAATTAGCTAGGATAAGTATTATAAGTCGTGCTATTTTTACAGCATCCGAATACAAAACAGCACAATATTTAGAAGATAACAGCTCATTAAAAAGCCTCTTTAACATAAGTGATAAAAACATTACGCACCAAAGCTTATACAAGATATCAGACAAATTATACCAAAACCAAACAGATATAGATAAGTATTTGTATAATAAGATACTCGATATTTTCAATATTGATGATTCAATAGTCATATACGACCTATCAAATACCCACTTCGAAGGAAGGAAAGAAAATAGTAAGATTGCCAAATTTGGTAGAAATAAGCAAAAACGAAATGATTGTAAACAAGTTGTTTTCACGGGTATAATAAATTCCGCTGGTTTTATTCGCTACTCACGCATTTACGAAGGCAATAAAGCCGATATTGCTACTGTGGAAGATATGATAAGCGACTTAGAAAATCACAATAGCAATACGAAAGATAAAATCATAGTTATGGACGCAGGTTTTGCCTCGGAAGACAATCTTAAGTTCCTTGATAAAAACGGCTATAAATACATCTGCGTATCAAGACAAAGGCTAAAAGATGAAATCATTGAAACCATCAAGAGCAAACACTCGACAGAAGATAGATTAGGGAATAAAATTGAATTAGCAGTCTTTAACCATGTGGACTTTAGCGACACCTGGATGTATGTGAAAAGCGAACAAAAACGGGTTAAAGAAGAGTCTATGACCACTAAATTATGTCAACGGTTTGAAGAGGAACTACAGAGCATAGAAAATGCTTTGCGCAAAAAAGGAGGAACAAAAAAAATAGAAAAAGTTTGGGAACGCATAGGTAGATGTAAAGAAAAGAACCGCAATGTTAGTGGCAGATACAACATTGAGGTGGAGCAGGAAAATGCAATAGCCACAAAAGTAATATGGAATAAAAAACAACCTAAAGATAAATCCGACAGTAAGCATGGCGTATATTTTATTCGCACAAATATAGATAAGCCTACCGAACAAATGCTTTGGGATACATATAATACGGTAAGAGAAGTTGAAGCCAGTTTTAGATGTTTAAAGTCAGATCTACAGATCAGACCAGTACACCATCAAAAGGATGATAGAATTGAATCTCACATATATTTAACAACATTGGCTTACCAATTAGTTAATAGCATAAGACATATGTTAAAAGATGAGAACATAAATTATAGTTGGACAAATATTGTTAGAATCATGAATACACAAAGCTTGCTAGATGTAACTCTTCCTATGGAAACTAAAACAATTAAGATTACCACATCGTCTAAACCTATAGAAAAAGCTTTAGAAATATATAAAGCAACAGGTACCAAATCGATGATTAAAAGAAAATCAAAATATGTAGTGTACCATTAAATTTTTAACAGGCTGATTTTGAGTATGGTTTTTTGCTTATTGTACAAGTTGGGTTAACCGATTAGGAATGACCCCGTTTTGTCTTAATGACACATCATGCTGTTAATGGCAACATGCCGACTGTCTTATTTGTGCAAAAACTCTTGCGCTAGGCAGGCTAGCCACCTCATTATTCTGGTTATTACCCTGAAATTACTTTATCCATAGCTACATCGTGGCTCTCAATCGGTACTGTTTCAAAAATTTGAAAATCATAACATACTCCTATTTTCGAAGCTCTGTGCTTAGTTAAGAGCTTATCATAATACCCCTTACCTCTACCCATTCTGAAATTGTTTTTTGAAAAGGCAACACCTGGCACAACAAATAAATCAATAGCCTCATAATTTGTAAAGGTTGTGCCTGTAGGTTCTAAAATACCATAACGTTCACCAGGTGTCATTGAGTTTTTTCCCAAGTAAATTTTAATATCCAAAGTATCGCCTTTAACAACTGGCAATAAAATGACTTTTTCTTTCCACCATCTTTCTATAAAACCAAGCGTAAATACCTCATCGTCCATTGACCAATACAACAGTACAGTATCGGAATTCCTGAATTCTTCAGTGTTTGCAAGCTCTTTAAATATATTGGCCGATTTAAGCTGACGATCGGCTTCTGAAAGATCATTTTTAAGAATTTTAACTAGTTTTCTAAGACTCCTTTTCTCTTCAGTTATCATGGTTTGTATTTCGATTGATTTAATATTTCCTGATAGTTTGTATTATTCATGAATTCGGAAAGAGTAAGATTTGAATTATTTTTCAAATAGGATTTAGTTATTTGGTAGCCTAACCATCTGCCTGTACGAGATGGCGATTCTTTAGAAAAGGCTGAAGTAAAAGGCCCTTCATTAATATATTTGTTAATATCTTTATAAGTAGATGTAAATAGCAGTTTGTTTTCCACAAGATATACCCACATTTGTTTTTCATTTTTATTACACCATTTTAGCTGATTGTTACTGAATCCCCACTTAATACTATCGGGAATGTTTGGTAGCATAGCATCTAAGAAAATATGCATCTTGCCATAATAAATTATGTGTGCCAATAAGTTTTCTTGTGTTTTGTCAAGAATAAATTCAGATTCACACCATGCAAACATTACATCGGAACTTATTTTTTTTGGATGCATATTTACTCTTTTATATAAAGGTGTTCGAAGCATTTGGTAATATTTAGAATTACTACCCAAATATTTGTCAAGTGAAATGCTAATGTAATTAGAATCTAAAACCAGTGATTGGTTGAACCCCGAAATATGAGTGTAAATATTTGGTATTTTCTTATTGGGAAAATAGAATTTATACCTTTTAAACGCATCGCTTAATTCGGGTTCAAAAGCTAAAGAACCAAATATAGTTTGCACATCATCGTAAGCATTAATAATATCAGGATCAGATAGGAAATAAGCTAATTTATCAACATAGTCCATTTGGTTTGTTCCACCAATTCTAATAATATGAGTATTATAAATATCGAAGAAACTTCCATATTTTTCTTCAAAAACAGGTACCCTATCCCAAATATTATCTATATTAACTTCATGAATATCTTTGTCAAATCTTTTAAATTCCTGATTTATCTGTACCGATTCAATATTTATTTCCCATTTATTTGATTTACACCCGTAAAGACCCAATAATATAACAAAAACAAAAAAAACTATTTTCATTCATTTAATATTTGCGCTCATGATGAGACCTGCCTGTTGGTACGGCAAACAGGTATGGTTAACCTACCTGCCGTCAGCTATCGGGATATCTCAGCTATGGGCTGTTTCATTTTTCTAATAATTTTATTCTCAGATAGTACAAAGATACACAGTCAATGCTATTTTGATTATATTTACACAATAAAAGTTTTATAAATTAAGATAATTAGAAACAATGAATAAGTCAGCAGTAATACTAATATTTGTTATATTCTCATTTTCAGGTTATTCGCAAGGTGTTAGAATGGGTTTAGCGGGAAGTCCACAATTAGCATGGATGCACTCAGATGCTGGTGCTGTAAAAAGTGAAGGCTCCATTGTTGGTTTCAATTTTGGACTAATGGCCGATTTCTTTTTTGCTGAACGCTACAGTTTTTCTACTGGTATATTTATAAATAACACTGGTGGTAAGTTAAATTATAGAGATTCTATTGAGTTTGAAACTAGCGACGGTACACAATATCTTTCTGAGAATACAACTATCCGATATAGAATTCAATATATTGATGTGCCACTTGCCCTACATTTAGAATCGAATAAAATAGGTTATTTCGTTTACAATGCTCAGTTTGGCTTAGTATCGCAGTTTAGAGTGGGAGCATCTGCCGACATTGATACGGAAGACATTAGTGGTGTAGGATGTAAAGATGAGGTTAGCTTTTTTAATATGGGCTACAATATTGGTATAGGTGTAGATTACTACTTTTCAAAAAATATAGCTATTACTTTAGGGCTAATTTATACCAACGGATTTATTGATGTTACAAAGGACGATAATAAAGATAATGTAAACGACAATGTTCAATTAAGAAGTATGGCACTTCGGATAGGTATTATATTTTAAAAAAATTAAGGTGAAAATAGCTTTAGCACAACTCAACTATACTGTTGGGCATTTTGATTATAATACAAGCTTAATTATTGAGCACATTAATAAAGCTTTGCTCCAGCAGGTTGATTTAGTGGTGTTCTCAGAAATGTCGGTATGTGGATACATGCCACATGATTTATTAGAGCAACACGACTTTATTGTTCGTTGTGATACTGCGCTTAAGCAAATTGCTGAATCCTGTATTGGAATTACAGCTATTGTAGGTGCACCTGTTGTAAATAAGGCGCAAAAAGGAAAAAAACTCTATAATGCTGCTTGTGTCTTGTCCGAAGGAAAATTAGATAAGACTATTCATAAAACGCTTTTGCCAACTTACGATATATTTGATGAATATCGCTATTTCGAATCTAACGACGAATATAATATAGTAGAGCTAAAGGGCGAACGAATTGCACTTACTATTTGTGAAGATTTGTGGGATAAGCAACCATCTGCATATATTGGTGCAAAAGGAGCTCTTTATAAAAAATCGCCAATGGAAGAGTTGGCAAAGCAGAATCCTTCTCTTATAATTAATATTGCCGCATCTCCATATTCGTATAACCAAGGAAATATTAGGCAAACAGTACTGAAACAGAATGCCAAAAAGTACAAAATACCTTTAGTATATGTTAACCAAGTAGGAGGGAATACAGAGCTTGTTTTCGATGGTGATTCAATGGTATTAGATGCTCAAGGCGAAATTATTAATCAATTACTAAGATTTGAAAGCGATTTCAAAATTATTGATACTGATAATTTAGTAAAACCAATTAATGATGTAACTAATAAAGGCAGTAACTATATTAAAGAAATACATGATGCTTTAGTGCTTGGTATAAAAGATTATTTTGGCAAAATGAATTTCAAAACAGCTACTCTAGGTTTAAGTGGTGGAATTGATTCAGCAGTGACTCTTGCACTTGTTGAAAGAGCTCTTGGAGCTGAAAATATTAAAGTGCTGTTATTACCATCTAAATATTCCTCAGACCATTCAGTGGCTGATGCTACCGCTTTAGCAGATAAGCTTGGTGTAGAGTATCATAATTTGCCTATCCAACCAATTGTAGATGAGTTTGAAAATACTATGAAAAGTGTTTTTGTGGGTACTAAGCCAGATGTAACCGAAGAGAATATTCAGGCTCGTGTGCGAGGAACTATGCTTATGGCATTATCCAATAAATTTGGGAATATACTACTAAACACTTCAAATAAAAGCGAGGCTGCTGTTGGTTATAGCACTATGTATGGCGACATGAATGGTGGATTATCTGTTTTAGGAGATGTATATAAAACCGATGTTTTTAAGTTAGCACGTTTTATTAATAAAAATACAGAAGTAATACCAGAGAATACTATTATTAAACCGCCATCGGCAGAGTTGCGCCCCGATCAAAAGGATTCAGATTCCTTACCTGAATATGCTTTGTTAGATGCTATTTTGTTTCAATATATAGAGCAAAAACTAAGCGCTTCAGAAATTATTGCGCAAGGTTTTTCTGCCGATGTTGTAAAAAAGGTGCTGCATTTGGTTAACATTAACGAGTACAAGCGTTTTCAAACACCTCCAATCTTACGTATTTCATCTAAAGCATTTGGTTTTGGACGCAAAATGCCTCTGGTAGCGAAGTTCTAATAGAGCTATGCTATTTTTCAAAATAAAAGAGTCAACTATTGTGAATGACGGTTTTAAAAACAAGAATAACCTGCTGTAGCAGCAGGTATTAATTTGGTGTTTTATTGTAAAGACAAAAAAAACTATCTCTTTAAGGGTGGCTTATTTAAACCCATTGTAGCTAAACCACCTAAAGAAGTTTCTCTATATAAACTAGGTAAATCGTGCCCAGTAGTTTTCATTACTTCAACAACATTGTCGAATGGTACCAAATGCCTACCATCGGAATGTATTGCATAAAGGGCTGAATTATATGCACGTTGCGCAGCAAATGCATTTCGTTCAATACAAGGAATTTGAACTAAACCTGCAATGGGGTCACATGTTAAACCCAAGTGGTGTTCCAAACCTGAAGACGCTGCCGATTCTATTTGATAAATAGTGCCACCTAATAATTGAGTAACTGCTGCTGCACCCATAGAGCAAGCAGAGCCTACTTCGCCTTGGCATCCTACTTCTGCTCCAGAAATTGATGCATTCTCTTTTATTAAATTACCTACTAAACCAGCTGTAGCTAAGGCTTTAATAATACTATTATCCGAAAATTTATACTTTTTATGCAACAAATAAAGCACCGATGGTAAAATACCAGATGATCCGCATGTTGGGGCTGTTACAACTTCACCAGCTGAGGCATTTTCTTCAGACACAGCTAACGCATACGCAAAAAGAAAGGTGCTGTCCTCGGCAAACTTGTTCTGCATTTTGCCTTTTATGTTATAAGCTGACGCCTTTCGTCTAAGCTTTAGTACACCTGGCAATGTACCATCATTTTCAAGCCCACGTTTAATGGCATTTTTCATAGCTTGCCATACTGTTTTTAAATAGGCTATTAACTCATCGCCCTCGGTCTCATAGACAAATTCCCAAAAAGTACCACCATTCTCTTCTAAATGAGAAAGTATATTTGCCATGCTAGAAACATTATAAATCTTCTCCTTTTTTATATCATTATCCTTATCAATAATTTCTCCACCACCAACACTGTATACTTCCCACTCGCCAAGTTTTAAACTAGAATTATCAAAGGCTTCGAATTTCATTCCGTTTGGATGCATTGGCAATTCTACTTTATATTCCCATATTATTTCAGTGGGTTTAGCTAGTGTTTTAATAATAATATAATCAGTTAAGTGTCCTTTCCCAGTATTGGCTAAACTCCCATATAAATAAACCTTAAAAGACTCAGCATTAGGGTATTTGTCTACAAATATCTCAGCTGCTTTCTTCGGTCCCAAAGTATGGCTACTAGAAGGTCCATTTCCTATTTTATATAAGTTTTTAATCGATTCCATTAAATAAAATTTAAATGTATAAAAGCTAATATGATAAAATTTGTTTACTGCAAATATAAGACGAATATTCTATGACTCTACTTTTTATAGTTAGCATTAAATGCATCTATTTGCTGACTTAATAACAGTAAGCCTTCTTCTAAACTTCTTGGTGAATATTTTAAGTGTGCACGTGCTTTGTTTAAGTTAAAACCTGTTTTTGCAGGCCGTCGCCCAATTTGATTTAATGATGCAGAAGAAGTAGGCAAAATCAATGATGTATCTAAATTAAAAAACTCGGCTGTTCTATTAGCTATCTCAAAAACACTCATTAGCTCATCGCCAGAAATATGGTATATTCCCGAAAATTCTGAAAGAGCCAGCTCTAGTGTTCCTTTAGCAATATCTTCAACCAAAGTAGGCATTCGGTATTGGTCGTTTACAACATTTATTGTTTTACCAGCCTCCAACGAATCTTTAACCCATAGCATTAGGTTAGAACGGGTCATAAAATGGCTTATGCCATAAACCAAGATGGTTCTTACAATAACATAATCTTCTAATTCGGCACTTATTATTTTTTCAGCCTCTAGTTTTGACAGTCCATAAAAACTAACCGGATTTGTTTCGTCCTCCTCGACATATAAACCAGATATTCCATCAAATACAAAATCGCTAGACAAGTGCACCAATCTAATATTGTATTGCTTTGCGTAAATACAAATAAATTGTACCGCATCTACATTTATCTTCCAGCAATTATCTTTGTCTCTTTCACAATCATCAACTTGCGTAATAGCTGCACAATTAATAATTACACTAGGCTTATGAGCACAAATAAATCTGCCAATCTCAAATTCATTGCTTATGTCTAAATAATGAAAAAATGGTTCAACTAATGGTAGTTTATTTGCACTTTTTGAGGCAGCAATTAATTCAATATTTTTGTTTATAATAATTAGCTCACAAACTTTTTGTCCAATTAAACCGTTTGAGCCTATTACTAAAATCTTTACTTTTCCTTTATTAATCTCCATGAGTTAATAAGTTGCTTAAAAGATGAATTTGTTCAGGTGTTCCAAGGGCAAAAATATGACTGGCATTATCCAACAAATAATCGGGTGATGGATTTAATACATATTGCTCATCTTTAGTTTTAAGTCCAATAATATTTGCTCCTGAAACATTGCGAATATTTAACTCACGAATGGTTTTTTTTACAAATATTTTATCCATCGATGCCACTGAAAGTTCTTCTAAATTCACTTGATCTTTGTCTTGCAAAAGAATATAATCTATAAATTCGACCACATCGGGCTCAAGAACCAGTTGTGCCATCCACTTACCGCCAATTTTATCGGGCATTACCACCTCGGCAGCTCCTGCACTAATTAATTTTTTTTGCGATTTTGTTTCCGATGCTCTAGAAATTACTTGAATATCTGGATTCATTAGTTTTGCCGTAATAACAACAAATAGGTTATCGGCATCTTTAGGTAAAGTTGTAATTAACGATTGTGCCACACTTACTCCTGCCACTTGTAATACATCATCGTGGGTAGCATTGCCAACCAAATAATAAACCTCTGAAAATGATTTTAATACTTCAATCTCTTCTGCATTATTTTCAATTACCAATACCTTTTGGTCGTGGCTAATTAGCTCTTTTACAGTTTGTTTTCCGTTACGCCCATAGCCACAAACTATGGTATGTCCGGTAATTATGTCGAAATTTTTTTGCACAAAGTATCTGTTTGATTAAATTATTGACAATTTAGTTACTAATCTTCTAATCATCAACATAACTGCAACATAAATAATTAGTTTATATTAAACAGCCCAAAATAGGCAATTTGCAACTAAAACAATACAATTGCGTAAAATTCAAGATTAATAGCTATCTTACAATAAACAAAAACCAAATATGGCGAAACCAGTTTTGCGAAAATGCATTTTATATATTCTAACTTTTTTTCTTCTTTTTAGTTCTTGTAATCAAAGTAATACTCCTGCTAAAAAAGAAATTCACGATTTAGTGAACATTCAAAAAAAAGGGAAGCTTATTGCTTTAACAGACTACAACTCCACCAGTTACTTCATATATAGAGGTACCCCTATGGGTTATCAATATGAACTGCTTCAAAACTTGGCAAAACATTTAAATTTAGAGTTGGAAATAATGGTTAGTAACAGCCTAGATGATGCTTTTACAAAACTTAGCAAAAATGAATGTGATATACTGGCTATTAATTTGAATATTACTAACGAACGAAAAAATATTTTCTCATTTACTGAAGCCATTGGTCAAACAAGACAAATACTGGTACAAAAAAAACCAGATAATTGGCGCACAATGTCAGGGCATAGTTTAAATAAACATTTGATACGCAATCAAATTGATTTAGGAGGAAAAACCGTACACATAGTAAAGCATTCGGCATTTTATTCAAGGCTAATGAGTTTACAAAATGAAATAGGTGATTCCATAAATATTCAAGAACTTGAAAATTACGAAACAGAACAATTAATAACTCTAGTTGATAAGGGTGAAATTGATTTTACTGTAGCAGATGAAAATGTAGCCAAATTAAATCAGACTTATTATCCAAATATAGATGTTAAAACGGCAATAAGTTTTCCGCAAAATCAGGCTTGGGCTGTAAACAAGAATTCTGAGTTGCTACTTGCAGAAGTAAATAAATGGATTCAAAAGATGGAAGGTTCTTCATTGCATTCGGTTATTTACAATAAGTATTTTAAAAACATGAAAGCCAAACAACGCAATCAGAGTGCTTACATGTCAATTCAAAGTGGTAAAATATCCGATTACGATAAGTACATAAAAAAATACAGTAAAAATATTAATTGGGATTGGCGGTTGTTAGCTTCACTTATTTATCAGGAATCCAGATTTAATCCAAATATAAAGTCGTGGGCTGGCGCCTTCGGTTTAATGCAGTTAATGCCTCGTACTGCTAAGCGATTTGGCGCATCAAAAGCATCATCGCCCGAAATTAATATTAAAGCTGGTACTAAATTCATTAAATGGCTCAATAAAAATCTAAAAGACTCCATACCTGATAAGGATGAAAGAATAAAATTCATTTTAGCCTCATACAATGCAGGCATGGGTCACATATTAGATGCACAAAGGCTAGCCAGAGCAAACGGGAAAAATCCAAATATTTGGACTGACAATGTTGATTTCTTTATACTTAACAAATCGAATCCTGAGTACTATGATAGCAAATTGGTAAGACACGGCTATTTGCGTGGGCATGAAACATATAACTATGTAAAAGAAGTTACAGAGCGTTACGAGATGTATAAAAAACTAATTCGTTAACAGATCCTCTAGCTCACTTAATATCATTGCGGTAGCACCCCATACTTTTTGCTCAGATAAATTGTAAAAAGGCACTTTCACTCTTTCACCTCTAATATCCCACTCTTCACAATGCTTATTTTTAGTATTTAATAAATCGGAAAGTTTTATAGGATATAATTCATCCACCTCTGTAGGTTCCAAAATATAATTGGGAACAGAATTCAGAAAACCCACAACAGGTAATACCGAAATATTAGTTACCCCAATATAAATCTCCGATAAGCAACCTAGCACAGTTACAATATTTTCAGTTATTCCTACCTCCTCGTTTGCCTCGCGCAAGGCTGTATCAATTAAACTATTATCGGTTTTCTCCAATTTACCACCAGGCAAAGCTATTTGCCCACTATGCACCCCCTTATAAGTAGTTCGCTTAATTAATGGAAAATATAGTTCGCTATTATGGTAATAAAAGGCTATTAAAACGGCGCTTTTCCTAGGATTCGCATCCAGCTCAGGATACAAAAGTCTTCCCTTAGGAATCATTCGTAAATGAGCCTTTTCTCCCACTAGCTCATATTGTAGTTTCTGTTTTAAAGTTTCAACAAAATTATCCATTGCTATTTTTTGTGTATCTGACATAAAAAAAGGCTGCTATTGAATTCTTAAACTGTTATTCCTAGTTTTTTCATTCGTTTAAAATTTGTGATAATACTATGGTTTGGCACAAAGGTTAATCATACTCATGTGCCTGCCTTACCGTTATCCTGTTACCTCTCTTTTTATCGCAGACATGGTCTGTTTCATATTGTTAAATTAATTCATGTAGGTATTATTAATGCCAACGCCATACTAACTACCAGTGACATAAAACAGTTTTCATTGTAATGGATTCCTTCTCTAGCCTCATGCCAAATCGGAATGACTCATAGGTGGAGAGTCACTGCGATGAGGAACAGCTTGCCCCGTATTTTCGGGAACGAAGCAGTCTACCCAAGTTAAGTGCATTTTGTATCATCACGCATCTATTAGAATGAAAATTGTATAAGCACTCGCAAACACTCATTACGTTAACTTTTTAAACAGCCTTCTTACCAACAATGTTTATTTCGCTGTTATCATAAAATAATTCTTTTTCCCTTTTTGTATCAGCAGATACTTTCCATTTATAAGCGAATTGGTCTTTATTACCCGTTCAGCTGATTCAATTTTTTCTTTATTCATGCTAACACCACCCCCTTTTATTAAACGGCGTAATTCCCCTTTCGATGGAAATACTGCTGCATTATCTGTTAATAAGTCAACTACATTTATCCCTTGTTCAATATCTTGTTTGTTAATATCGAAGGTTGGAACTCCTTCAAAAACAGCTAGGAAAGTTCGCTCATCAATTTTAGCAAGAGCCTCACTAGTTGCTTTGCCAAATAATATTTGCGATGCTTCAACTGCAGCATCATATTCTTGCTCTGAATGTACCATAATAGTAATTTCACGAGCTAGTTTCTTTTGCAATTCACGCATGTGTGGTGCTTCGTTATGGCGAGTCGCTAATTCACTAACCTCATCTTGACTTAACATGGTAAATATCTTAATATATTTCTCAGCATCGGTGTCCGATACATTCAACCAAAATTGGTAAAAGCTATATGGCGATGTGCGCTCTGGATCCAACCAAACATTGCCAGATTCAGTTTTACCAAACTTTCCACCATCGGCTTTGGTAATTAACGGGCAAGTTAACGCAAATGCTTGCCCGCTCTCTTTACGGCGAATAAGCTCGGTACCAGTCACTATATTTCCCCATTGATCGGAACCACCCATTTGTAGTTTACAATTCTTTTCACGGTATAAATGCAAAAAATCTGTTCCTTGTACTAACTGATATGAGAATTCAGTAAAGGACATGCCTGTTTGACTCTCGCTACTAATTCGCTTTTTTACCGAATCTTTAGCCATCATGTAGTTCACAGTAATGTGCTTACCAATATCACGAATAAAGTCTAAAAAACTAAACTCTTTCATCCAATCGTAATTGTTCACTAACTCAGCACTATTATCTTTATCTGAATTAAAATCGAGCAATTTTGAAAGCTGCTCTTTTAAGCAATTTTGATTATGACGCAAAGCTGTTTCATCTAGCAAATTGCGTTCTGCCGATTTACCAGATGGGTCTCCAATCATTCCTGTTGCACCACCAACCAGTACAATAGGTTTATGTCCAGCAATCTGAAAATGCTTCAACATCATTACACTCACTAAATGTCCAATATGTAATGAATCGGCGGTTGGGTCAATTCCCACATATGCACTAGTTAATTCTTTTGCAAGTTGCTCCTCGGTTCCCGGCATTATATCGTGGATCATACCACGCCATTTCAATTCTTCTACAAAATTCATTGGTGTAAAGTGTTTTAGTGTTTGTTTTTCAAACTAATGCATTGCGCATAAAGCTACTATTCTATTTCAGAATTAAGCAGGCAAAAATAAGAATTATAATTATTTAATGTATAATGTGTAATGAATAATTAACAATGAAAAATAATTATTTATGCGAACTATTCATTTAGAGATTATAAAAATGATTTTTTTCAACCTACTAATAGTAATAAATTATAAGGTAGAGTTTTAATATAAATGCTTGAAAATATTTATAACCTTAAATCCGCAATGCTTGCCCCGTTTTTTTTTGGGCGCAGTGCGACAATGTTAAAAATGAGAAATCTATTAAGTTTTAGCATCTTTTAAATCAGCGAAATTGCACCGCAACTATTGCTTAGTTTGCATAATGCTATACATTTTACTTGCGGATAAGAGGTGTCAAATATTACACTGTAATTGACTCTGTTTTTTCTTCTGCTTCTTTTTTTATCTCATCAAAATCGAGATGTTTAAATACTGATGGGGCAAATTTTGATATGGGCTCATAAAAAAGACTTTTCTCTTTAAAATCGTTAGATAAAAAACCTGTATTTGAATTAATAGCATTTATAAAAAATAGTATTACGCTAATAATGAATGCGAATTTTAGTACTCCAAATGCCGCCCCAAATACTTTATTCACTATTCCTAAAGCTACAGCTTTAGCAAGCCCCTCAACAGCTTTAGCTAAAAAATGCACACCAATAACAATACCAACAAAGGTTACCGCAAAAGCAATAATGCCCATAACCTTTTCATCAACATTTATAAAACCTACTAAGTAACTAGCAGTAATACTTGAAAATTTTATGGCTCCCCATATACCAAATAAAAGCGCAATTAATGTAGCTGCCGACGAAATAATACCTTTGCTAAAACCACGATAAGCGCTCCAAGCTAGTAAAACAATCACTACTAAATCGAATCCGTTTGCTCCCATATTTGTTTCATTTATGTTGAATGGTAAAAATAGGAATTATTTCGACAAGCTCAATAACCATATTTCGTCAAGCTGGGGAATTAACTGTTCAACAAGCTCAAAAATCATATTTCCATAAAAAATCAATAAGATTAATTCTCTATTTCAAATTATCGATAAATAATATATCTTTGATTTAGACTAATTTTTTTATGCCACTATTTAAATCGATTGTAAGTTGGATTACCATTAAACGGATGAACGAAATAGATTTATTTCGAAAATATCCGGCTGATGTGCAACGCGATACACTTATGCAGTTAATTAACGATGCTGCGGATACGGAATGGGGTCACCAGCATAATTATGCTACTATTAAAAATTACAACGATTTTAAAAAACTAGTTCCAATTCAAGAATATGATGATATAAAACCATATGTAGAACGCCTTAGAAATGGAGAAAAGAACCTGCTGTGGCCTGGCGAAATTAAATGGTTTGCAAAATCGAGCGGTACAACAAGCGATAAAAGTAAGTTTATTCCTGTAAGTAAAGAGGCTCTTGAAGATTGTCACATTCGTGGAGGTAAAGATGTGATGTACATGAACGAGCATATGTTTCCCGAAAACAGAATTCTAAAGGGCAAAGGCTTAATTGTTGGCGGAAGTCATCAGATAAGCAACTTCAATAACGAATCTTATTTTGGCGACTTGTCAGCAATTCTTATTGAGAATATGCCATTTTATGCTGAGTTTTTACGCATACCTAAAACTAGTATTGCTTTGCTCGATAATTGGGAGCAAAAGCTAGAGCAGATGGCAAAAGCAACCATAAAAGAGAATGTTACAAGCATATCAGGTGTTCCTTCATGGACTTTGGTCTTGCTCAGGCATATTTTAAGTATTACAGGAAAAAATAATATACTTGATGTTTGGCCTAATTTAGAACTATTTATGCATGGTGGTGTTAGTTTTATTCCCTACCGCGAACAATACGAATCACTAATTCCGAGAGACGATATGCATTATTTAGAAACTTATAATGCTTCGGAAGGGTTTTTTGGAATACAAGATGAATCAGAAAGTAACGATATGTTATTAATGCTTGATTACGGAGTGTTCTACGAGTTTATTTCCATGAGTGAATTTGGCAAGGAAAATGCATCAACATTAACCATTAGCGAGGTAGAAATTGGTGTAAATTACGCCATAGTAATTTCAACAAATGCCGGCTTATGGCGATACCAAATTGGCGATACCGTTAAGTTTACAAGCACCTACCCTCATAGGTTTCAAATTACTGGACGTACACGCCATTTTATTAATGCTTTTGGCGAAGAGCTTATTATTGATAATGCTGAAAAAGCCTTAAAAATTGCTTGTGAAAAATCAGGAGCTCAAATATTGGAATATACTGCGGCTCCTATATACATGGGAGCTGAAACTCAAGGTGCTCACGAATGGCTAATAGAATTCGAAAAAGCCCCCGATAATATGGAATACTTTACCTACATGCTTGACGAAGCATTGAAATCGGCAAATTCTGACTATGAGGCAAAACGATTTAACAATTACACTTTAAGGATGCCTAAAATTATTGTAGTTGCACCTAAAACTTTTCATAACTGGTTAAATAAAAAAGGCAAACTAGGTGGACAAAATAAAATTCCACGTTTATCGAATAATCGCAAATATGTTGAAGATATTTTAGCCATGATAAATGAACTTGCATAATGAGAAATATTACTCTATTTTATTGTTTTCTAATTATTACATGTCCTAGTTTTGCACAAGATAGATTGGATATTAATCAACCTTCAAACATAATGGATGTTGATATTAAAGGAAATGTCTATTTAGTTAACGATACTGAACTGTTCAAGTATGATGAAAAAGGTGATTTATTGTATCGATTCAGCAATTCTCTTAATGGGTTAATAACTTCAATTGATGTAACAAATCCGCTACGCATATTGCTTTTTTACAAAGAGAGTAATGTAATTGTCTTTTTAAATCAACAACTGGCAACAATTACAGATGCTATTCAAATAAACGACTTGTCGAGCGTTGAAGCTATTGTGGCTGCAGCTTCAAGTAAAGGTGGCTTTTGGACTTTTGATGCATTAACTATGACTCTGTTGTTTTTTGATAGTAATAGAATCTTACAAAAGCAGTCGGTCAATTTATCGGGATATTTAAATGGCGATGAACCAATTTTTTTGGTGGAGCAAATGCAATCCTTATATCTCCAAACTCAAAACAGAATACTTGTTTTCGATATTTATGGCAACCTTATTAATACCTTTCCTTTCACTTCAAAAAATAAAATTAAAATTGTTGAAAATAGTATTCATGCACTTAACACCTCTGGAATTACAAAATACAACTTGCTTAATAAAGAAAAAACTATTTTTAGCCTTGAAGGCTATTCCAATTATGTGAATGCTTTTTTATTTAAAAACCGGTTAATTTTGCAAACTACAAATGGAGTTAGTTTAATTAATATCAAATAATTTTATTCCATTGAAAAAAATAATATATCTATAAAAAAGTGTTGAAAAGGCTTGGCGTGATATTTTGCTAACGACTGATGCCGAACACCGCTTTTCCTGTTCGTATCAATTTAGTAGTAAAGTTTCTACGGGGAGGATAACCTTTCATCTTTGATGGTTCTTGCCTTGTATCAAACAAACGGTAATGAAAAATATTAATACCATGCTTACAAAAGGCAAGTTTAAAGACTTCTTTAATAAAAATATTGCTGCATTATAAGAAAGGTCAGCATTACTGCCAGGCTTATATTGCTTTACTTTTAATTTTTTAATTACTGACCACACGAAAGGATTCGTGCGGCAGCGGGGGGGGTGGTCATATTTTCAATATTTGAAATTTAACAAATAAAAAAAACACAGTATGGCTATTATCTATTAACTAAATATCTTTCTTTAAAATGGTTACAAACCACACGATACAATCGTGCGGCAGCGTTAATCAGTCATTCGTGCGAGAGCGGTGCGATGTGCCAAAAGAAATTACGATAGAGGATAAAGGATTAATTGAACAGGTAAAGTTAATTCAAGGACTGGATGAGAAAGACCGCAATACAGTCTTTAATATTATTGATACAATGCTTACCAAAGCCAAATTTAAAGACTTCTTTAATAAAAATATTGCTGCGCTTTAACGAAAAAGCCCCGCTAATGCGAGGCTCTTTGTTTAATTATTTTTAGTAATTTTAAATTATGCAAAATGCCATTCGTCTTCATTTTCATTTCCAAAAGATATTTCTTTCGATAATCTGAATCCGTGTGTTTTAGCAAATAAGGAGCTTGATAGGTAATTACATCGTACATGTTCCAAAAATTATATAGAAATTGATTTACTTTTCCTTCTATCCTATTGATAGTAATTCGAATTCCGTTTTTTGCTAATTCTGTAACAGTAGCATTTACATTAATATCTATTAGTCTAATAAGTAATGAAAAATATCTTTTTTTTATGTTTTGTAATTCCACCTCTTCTACTGTAGAATTACTTAACAAAGTATCTGCATCTACAACTAATTTTTCAAGCTCTCTTTCTATTATATCAATATCATTCATCTGTACCTACTCCTTATTCCTGACAATATGGACTTGCAACGATTTCTCCAACTGTAATTAATTCAGATTGGACTGGAACAAGGTTATCTATTAAGTCCTACTTAAACCTAGTTAAACTTGCAATTTGAGCTCTATGAAAATCCTTTACCATGCTTTTTTCTAATTCAGAAATTCTACTGTTAACATCATCAATCTTGTTCAATAAATCCGCTTCAATTGTCTTAAGAGCATCATGGTATTCTTGCACATTTAATCGGTTGGCATCGTTTATATCATTAAACCTACCACTGTTATAACCATTTATATCATTTGCAACTGAGATTATACTTGGCAAAATATTTTTATTAGCAGGAGTCAAAAAATTGTAAACAGTAGAGAACCCTTTAGCAAGTTTTAATGCCGTGGATGACTCAGGGAAAAGGATTACTCCTCTATTGCTATAACCATAACTATTTAAAACAGTATTTATAGGAACAACTCTTTCTCCATCCATATCAATACCATTTATACAATTATTCCCCATTCCAATATATGGGCTCCAAAATTGCCTTTCTGGGTCAGGGCACATTCAACGTCCTATCCTCGCATCATAAAGTCGAGCCTCAAACTGATTATACCCAGTCTCCTCGTCTTTTTCGGCAAACTGCCCTTGGTACCCGAGCCTATACATTCTCTACTGTCCAAGCTGCATAAGGGCTTTCGCACCAGTATGTAAGATTTTTCTTAAAATCTTTTCTAATATCCGACTTGCTGAATTTGTTTAATGCGCCTTCTGTTTTCCAAATAGTATAAATATGATAATGCAAAGGCTCGTCTTTATCAGCAAAATAATCAACATGATGATTATTTGTAAACTCTGAAGTGCTTTTTGCGAATGTTTCCATGTATGCTAAAAAATCAACAAGAAAGTTTTCTTTTAGTTTTACTTTAACTATGCGTGTAATCATTTGAATTTTACTGTTACGGGTGAATTTAATCTAATATCTAAAAGCTTAGCCAATTTACCATTTCGTTGCGATATTTCAAGTAAATCAAGAGAGTTAAAAATTGAAACCATCTCCCCAACTTCTACTTCATTATAGTTTTTGCTGATTTTGTGCATACTATACGTGTCACTTTTAATGGTAATTACAAATTTTCTGTTCTTTCCCACTTGATTAAATAAATCCCTAGTAATATTCGTAAATACGTTTTGGTACGAGTCAAAATAAATAACACTTCCTGTAATTATACTTTCGTCAATAGCAGGCATAAATTGCACGTGTCTATATTGGTGGGGTAAGTCAGGACCCAAATCTTTAATATCACCACCATTTATTAGGAAAGAGGCAGCTTCGGCATATAGTGTAAGTTCCGGAAATGTAGAGTTTTTTATGGAATCTGTTTCGTTTATTTTAACTAAAACATCAGGTGTTTCTGAAAACATTAGCGAGAATATTCCACTAGCTGATCCTAAAAAATAATGTCCTTTAATTTTTAAGCAAATAGGAGGATGTTGTTCATCAGAATCGCTATTTATAGCCACAATGTGAATAGTATCCACTGGAAAATGTAAAAATGCATTTCGTAATACAAAAGCAGCTTGTGTGTATTTATAGCTTTCAATTTTATTGCTTATGTCAATTACCTTAATGTCTGCACATTTTGAATACAACAATCCTTTTACCGATGCGGTATAAAAATCATCATTATGCCAGTCCGAAATAAGGGTAATTAATTTCATTTATGTAATGCCTCTATGTGTAGCAAAAGTAATGTAATTTTCCATGAAAAAACAAGCGTACTACACCTTGATAAAAAAATAGTGTTTTTTAATGCTTTTTGCACTATTACCAGTGAAAATAGTTGTAAACACAACAGGTAATTTCTGCTGTAAAAAATTGCACAAAAATCATTTTCTTAAGCAAGAACTCACTACTTTTGTGGCAATAAATTTGTTTACTATTAATTTGTATGGCAGAGAAGATTTTACATCTTGAAGGTATTGACCCATTGGCTTTTTACGGAGTTAAAAATATTAAACTTGATATTATAAAAGAAGCATTTCCTAAAATTCAGATTGTAGCTCGTGGTAATGAGTTAAAATTAATTGGCGAGGAAATAAGTATTGCCGATTTCGAAGAAAAACTAATTGAAGTAATTAATTATTTTGATACCTATAACAGATTGTCAGAAGATGAACTACGCGAATTGTTATTTCTTCCAACGAATGAAAAAGTTAATGTTAGTGATAATACAGATGATGTAATAGTTTTTGGGATTAACGGTAAACCAATAAAAGCTCGAACTATTAATCAGCAACGATTAGTAGACGAATCCTACAAAAACGATTTACTTTTTGCCTTAGGACCTGCAGGTACTGGCAAAACATATACTGCTATCGCCCTTGCAGTACGTGCTCTTCGTAATCGCGAGGTTAAGCGTATTGTACTTAGCCGCCCCGCTGTTGAGGCTGGCGAAAATTTAGGTTTCTTACCAGGTGATTTGAAAGAAAAAATAGACCCCTATTTACAGCCTTTGTATGATGCTTTGTATGATATGATTCCAGCAAAAAAGCTTGAGAGTCATATTGAAGAGGGTATTATTCAAATTGCACCACTGGCATTTATGCGTGGCAGAACACTTGACAACGCTTTTATAATTTTAGACGAGGCACAGAATACCACTTTAAATCAAATGAAGATGTTTTTAACCCGTATGGGCAAACATTCGCAAGTTATGGTTACTGGTGATATTACTCAAATAGATTTACCGAAGGTGCAAGATAGTGGCTTAGTGCAATCGTTACGAATTTTAGATAAAATTAAAGGTATTGCAATAATTGAACTCGATGGCAGGGATATTGTACGTCACCGATTGGTTAAAGAAATAGTTAAAGCATACGATAAACATATACATTAAAGTTTTAAAATTAAATTGAAATAATAAAATAAAATGGAAAAAGCAGTAGTAAAAACAGACTTTCAGTTTCCTAGACAAAAAAGTGTTTATAAAGGAAAAGTTCGCGATGTTTATGATATTAATGACGAGTATATGGTGATGGTAGTATCTGATCGTATATCAGCATTTGATGTTGTGTTACCTAAAGGCATTCCATACAAAGGGCAAGTTTTGAATCAAATTGCAGCAAAATTTTTAGATGCCACTGCCGATATTGTTCCAAATTGGAAAATAGCTACGCCTGATCCAACAGTTACTATTGGGCACAAATGTGAAACATATCCTGTAGAGATGATTGTACGTGGTTATTTAACTGGTAGCTCTTGGAGATTATACAAAAACGGTGGGCGCGATATTTGCGGTGTTCCATTAGCAGAGGGGCTAAAGGAGCATCAAGCTTTTCCAGAACCAATACTTACCCCATCAACAAAGGCAGAACAAGGCGAGCACGATGAGAATATTTCTCGCGATGAAATTATTAAGCAAGGGCTTGTATCGGAAGAAGAGTATGTGCAGCTTGAAAAATACTCGTTGGAATTATTCAAAAGAGGTTCTGAAATAGCAGATAAAAAAGGACTTATACTTGTGGATACAAAATATGAATTTGGTAGAAAAGATGGAGTAATCTATTTGATTGATGAGATTCACACACCAGATTCATCGCGCTATTTCTATAAAGAAGGTTACCAAGAAAGGTTTAAAAAGGGCGAAAACCAAAAGCAGCTTTCAAAAGAGTTTGTACGCGAGTGGTTAATGGATCACGATTTTCAAGGGCGCGATGGTGATGTTCTTCCTGAAATACCAGAAAGTTTTATTAACGAAATTTCAGAACGTTATATAGAGCTATACGAATCAATTACTGGCGATAAATTTGTAAAAGAAGATGTTTCTAATGTAAGTGAACGAATTAATAATAATGTAAACTCATTTTTAAGCACATTATAAAAAATAATTCAATGAAATATTCATGACAATTCGTTTAACACCTGCCTAGTAGCAAGGTAGGTACACTACTATAATTATAGTATAGAAGCAAATTTGGAAGTGCAAATATACGAAGGGGATGTTTCATCCAACAATTGAAAAATATATTATACCTAAGTTGAGCGATTCAAGCGTAGCAAAGTAGCGCTTTACTTAGGTATAACCCCGACCTAGGAATTGTGGTTTACCACAAATCAAGTGAAACAAAGATTTGTTAAACTTACAATTGCTCAGTCGATTGAGCTAATTAGCGATAGCTAATCGCTCAATTTGGGTT
>JAUXEM010000266.1 GCA_030620515.1 Salinivirgaceae bacterium | reverse complement strand
TACAATCTATAGGATAGTTTAGAAAACTTCAACTTTTGTTGGAATAAATTATTTTATTAACAATTTAAATTTGTAAAAATGGAAAATTTAGAATTATTAGGTGTTCAGGAGATGGATGCAAAGCAAGTGAAAGAAACTGAAGGTGGCTTAACATATGGTTGCGGAAATAATCCCGACTTCTGCAATGCTGCAAGAGTAAAGTTTTATTGGGACGGAAATGGATGGTTGTAAGAAAGTAAGTAATGCCCGTAATGGGCATTCTTATTTATTTTTTTGAGGTCTACAAATAAATACTTATCTCAATGTTTTAATATAGAGCAAGATATAACTATTAGCACATTTTATTCTTATAACAAAACTACTATTCCTTCTTTTTCTTTTGGCTTGAACCAAAAGAAACCTGCCTACCGCAGGCAGGCAAAAATTCAAGGCTAGTTTTTCTCATCGTTCTTCACCAATATGTGTACTAAGCTCAGTCGGTTGATTTCCTCACAAACTCGGAACTTCCCGATTTCACTAAGCACACATATTACTTTTCGAACTCTATCAAAAATGCCAATCAAAAAAACTAAGTACACAATTGTAGACCTCAATTATTTTTAATAAATAGAGCTAGTTTTTTTACTATTAAAAAACATCAACACCTTTTATAAAAGACAATGCATAACATATTATTAATATTCCTATTATTATCATTTAACAGTATAGCTCAAAATACTATTAAAGGAGTTGTTTTTCACAACAATTCAGAAATTGAAGGTGTGAATATATCTTATTTGAACAGCAAGCTTGTGAGAACAACCACAAACAAATTTGGCGAGTTTGAAATATATAAACAAAACAATAACGATACTATAGTTATAAAACGCAATGGATTTGTTCCGGTTTATACAACTGTAAAAGCACTAATTACCGACCCCGAAAACAATATTATTAAAGAACTGCCAGAATTGCCCGAGGTTTTACAAAAAGAGAAAGAAACAGGGATAAAAGAAATTCCAAAGGAAAAAGTTATTGACTATTTAGCATCGGGCAATCATGTTTATATTAGTAAATGGCATTTTTCGAGTACTACTTTTAAAATATATAAAAACGACATTATTCAACATCACGAATACAATGGTGTTAAGAAAATATATAAAGATAAAATAGGTAACATTTATCTTTATATTGGCGACCTTTTTTATAAAACTAAGTTTGAAAATGGAAGATTAGAGAATTTAGAAACCTACAAAAAAAAGACCTTTTCAAAACTATTGGCTGATAACAAAATACAGCTTGGTAATAATTATTTTAAATTAATTGTAAATAATAATGAGAACCATATTTACTTTTTAAAGCAAAATTTAAATACTCAGTATACTGACACTGTTTATTCGATTGAAAAAGGAGACTTCAAAACTTTACCAAGTGATAAGGGAAAGGAAATAGTTAATGCAACCACGAATAACTACTTTTTATATAGCCAAAACGACACTATATTTCTTTTCGATAATATGCACAATACCGCTGTACTATTTAATAAAAATGGCAATATATTGAGCACATACAACTTTACTCCCTCAGGAACAATAGAACAGCTTAAATACATTGTTTTTGATGATGTTTTATTGCAACCTTACTATATATTCGAAAATGAATATGGTTTTGCTTTACAAAAACTAAACTGTAGTAGCCTGAAGTTTGAATACATTACTACAATTAACAAACTAGCTGAAAAGCCTATGGTCATGAACAATATTCTATATTATCTCATTAGTAATTATGAAGAGGATACCCGAAAGCTTATAAAAGAGAATTTAAAGAAACAGGATGACTAAAATAATTTTCACGCTTACTATAACTGCTTTTTTTATTACAAATGCTTTGTCGCAAAGTAGTATAACAGGTATTATTAAAGATAGCGAAACAAAAGCACCATTGCCGTTTGCATCAATTTACACTCCCGATAAAAAATGCGCAACAATTAGCAATTCAGAGGGTGAATTCACCTTAAATATTAAAAAATCGAATTCAACAACAGTTTTGGTTAGCTATTTAGGTTATGAAACAAAAACTATCAGGCTTAACTTTATTTCAGAATATTATCAGGTTTTTCTTAAACCCGATTCGAAAAAATTAAGCGAAGTAGAAATTACCGGACATTATTACACTCAAACTGAAATTGCTAATATTTTATCTAAAACCAGTAAAAAAATAAAGCGAGAAAATGCCGAGTCGCTTAGCAAATCGTTTATTAGAACCTTTACTTTATTTGACGATACTATTCCAAAAGAAATATTGGAAGGATACTACAATATAAAGTACTCACAAGCAGGCATTTTAGATTTGAACCTTAAAAACGGCAGGTTTGGTGTTACTAAAAGTGAAAATAAGGTATTTCTAAATCTGAATTTAGTGTCAGAATTTATTAGAACTATTAACTTAACTAACAAAGATGTTTCTATACCATTGAATAATCCATTAAATTTTGCTTCAAGTATTAGTATATTGAAAAGATACGAGCTTAAATTAACCGAATGGTCCGATAAGATGTATATAATTATGTATTCTCATAAACTGGATTCCGGCATAAATGGTTCTATATATATAAATCCAAAAACATTTGCTTTGCTTAAAGTTGAGCTAAATAAAAAATATAATGATGAAAGCCCATTTGTTGCATTAAATAAAAATCAGATTATTGATAGTATTAATATAAATACAACTTTATTATTTGATGCCGACAATAAGCAGATGAACCAACTACACGGTACTATTGAATATATACTTTATGAAAATAGCAATAGAAATAATGTATCAACCAATTATCTACTGAATTTTTATGATAATAATTATAGCTTTATATCTCCTTTTTATGGTAGCGATAGAAATTTAATGGATTATGAGTTAATGTCGATAATGGATTATAATTCAAGCTTTTGGCAAAATGAATTTACCTTTAAAACAACAAAAAAAGAAGAAGAATTCTTTAAGTATTTGAATAACGAAAGAAATACGGTTGTTGATGAGTTGAAATACGAACCTGGACAAGTTCAGAATCTTAAGAAATGTGATACTGTAGATTGGAGTAAGTTGTACACATTTAATACCGTAACTGTTCCACAGTATTCGCAGATGGAAGACAGGGTAGTTAACGGAGCACCCCCTATGCAAAAAATGTTTGAAATTAAAACAAAGCTATTCTGTGATTACTATAAACATAAAGCTTTAACTTGCTTTAATATAGTACCTTATGTTGATTATGGCTTAAGCACTTTTTTTATACCACGCGATAGTATAAATACTGCTAAAATTAATGAGATACTTATGCACACGCATAATTTAGCACGAAATTTAGAAGAATCTCTAAATAGTAGATATTCAAAAATAGATCCTGAAAAAGGGATAATCTCTAAATATCTATATTTTAGCAAACTAGAAATGCAAAAGTTTCAAGATTCAATTTATTTGGAGATATATGAGAAGTAATACCGATTATCATTCAAAATGCGCCTTATAAAACAAGTCACTTTGAATGTATATCGGCATTTACTTCCGAAGCAAGTTCGGAACAAGCTATTGTATTTATTTAAATGGCTTTCAGCGCATTTAAATATACAATTGGTATAATAAACTATTTCCACCCCAAATTAATTAAGCACACCACACAAAGCCATTTTAATATTGCTATAAAATAAACTTGACTCATATATAAACAATAATATATATTTGCTACCGTTTAAAACACAAACCAACTAATTTACCATGAAACTAAGCAAACAATTTATTACCGTACGTAACAAGCAAATATTAAAACGTATAAATTTAAACGAGCTTGAAGCTGTTATTGCAAGCGGATATTGCTCAACATTTTATTTAGCCAATAGCGAAAAGTTTACTTGTGCAAAACTATTAAAAAAAGTTGAAGCCATTTTACCCCCCCATATTCAAGAGGGTTAGCAAAAATACAATTTTGAACATGCATAAAATTACCGAGTTACAAATAGAAAAAAGGCAGGCTATTTTAAACAATGGCGAAATTTACCAAATATCGGTACGTAAAATGAAAGAAATAGTACAAGTGTTTGAAACGTTAAACTAAGATATATACTACGCTTATTAGATTAGGCTTAACGTTTATTAGATAACATGAACATT
>JAUXEM010000033.1 GCA_030620515.1 Salinivirgaceae bacterium | reverse complement strand
TTTTTATCGGCTAAATCGCAAACCGAAGATCGCATTCAAGGATTTCAAATAGGTTGTGACGACTATATTACCAAACCCTTTAGTATGGAAGAGCTCAGGCTAAAAATTGAAGTTTTTTTAAAAAGAGATAAAGTAAATGAATTAAATGCAGAGCAAATAAACATAGCAAATGCAGGTGCCTATATACTCGACATGCAAAACTTCATTCTAAAAATAGGAGAAGAACAAAAGAAGCTGACTCAGCGAGAAGCAATGCTAATAGACCTGTTTTTTCAGAATCATAATAATTTGATTAAACGCGAAGAATTATTACTAAAAATTTGGGGCGACGATAGTTATTTTAATGGTCGTAGTTTAGATGTATTTGTATCAAGAATTAGGAAATATTTGAGCAAAGACGCATCGTTATCAATTGAAAATGTGCGGAGTATAGGATTTAGGCTAAATGTAGGCGTAGAACTATAAATATCGTTATTCTGCTTATAACCTTAACAGATTTATCCCATTTGTAAGAAATGACAAAAAAGAAACCATAATACGCTAATATTTAGTAACTTTACTTAGTTTATCAACCAATATTGAGTGAACAGTTACACACAATTATTTGCTATATTAATGTAGTTGAATCAATAAATTATCAAGCATTTATAGTAACCTAATTATTAATTTAAAAACTAAAACAATGATAGCAATTAAAAGAAACTGGATTTGCTTATTTGCATTGGCATTTGTTGCTGGTGGTTTTATTTCGTGTGGAGACGACGATGAAGACGATGATTCTGAAATTAATGGAACATACAAACAGCATATGCGTGAATTGGTTCAGGGAATTAGTGAGTATGCAAAGTTGAGTAACGCAAATTTTATTGTTATTCCGCAAAATGGACCAGAACTTGTTACGGTTGATGGCAACGAAGATGGCAGTGTAGCCTTAACTTATCTGAATGCAATTGATGGCGTTGGGCGAGAGGATTTGTTTTACGGTTACGACAACGATAATGCTCCAACACCAGCTTCGGAGTCAAATTACATGATGTTGTTTTTAGATATTTGTGAAGCAAACAATGTTGAGGTGTTAACAACTGATTATTGCTGGGATAAAGCTAATATGGATAACTCGTATGCGAAGAATAGTGCAAAAGATTACATTTCATTTGCAGCACCTGAACGCGATTTAAATGTAATTCCAGATTATCCGCTTATTGTATATAATGAGAACAATAGTAATATTCAAAGTTTAGCCGATGCTAAAAATTTTCTTTATTTGCTTGACCCTTCTCAATACTCAACAAAACAAAGTTTTATAAGCACAATTTCTAATACAAATTACGATGCTATTATAATTGACTTGTTTTTTGAAGATGGAACTGAATTTACATCAGCAGAGATAAACCAACTCAAAACCAAAAAAAATGGAGGTTCCAGAATTGTAATTGCCTATATGAGTATTGGTGAGGCAGAAGATTATAGATATTATTGGCAATCATCGTGGGCTGTTGGTTCACCAGCATGGATTAAAGAAGAAAACCCAGATTGGGAGGGGAATTATAAAGTGAATTATTGGGACGCGGGTTGGCAACAAATAATTTATGGCAACGATGATTCCTATTTAAAGAAAATATTAGACGCCAATTTTGATGGTGTTTATCTTGATATTATCGATGCATTTGAGTATTTTGAATAAGTGAAAAATTAATCAAAACAGCATGGATGATATACAGAATTTCAATTTGTAGTAGTTAAAAGATTATAAAGATTTACTCGAAATTAGAATTGAGGAACTTCGTAGGCATCAGGTTGATGATGACTATTTTCCGCCTTACACCGAGAAAGAAATTAAGGAATTAAAACACCATGAAGCAAAAGCAAATAAAGCATTGCGAATTGTAAAGCAGATGATTCGAAAAAAGCTTGATGCTTTTATCGGAGGTGTTGAGTTAGAGTAATCTTTATAAGGGATTGTTTTTATAGTAATTGCGAATTAATACCTTTTTTAAATCGCGAACAATAATCTCGTGGGCAATTACTTCCATGTGGTTATAGTCTAATAACTCACGTTCAGCTTTTTCAATATCCTTATTAGAGATATCTACTTGATAGAGTACCGAAACCAAACGATTATAATCGCGCCCAATTAAACCATCTATTTGGCTAACCAGTTGCTTGTGTAACTCTTCATAGGCACTGTCAGTATTTCCTGAAAAAGTAATCTCTAAGCCAAACAGCGCAAAATCTTTCATTATTTGTTGTGCCGTTTGTAATACAACCTCAGCTTCGCTAAGCTGTGTTTTTAGTTGATCGGTATTTCGTAAATCAGGTAAAAGCATAGATATAGATAGTTTGGTACAAATATACTTATTAGCATTTGTAATTTTTAGTTTTTTATGAAATGTTTAGCATTAAGTATTTAGTGGTTGAAAAACCAGTTTATGAAAAAGAAAGCTTAATTTTTTAGGGCTTGCGAAGCTGATAAATAGTGAGTTTACTTTCGTAAATGACCAATTTTGAAGCAAGCGTAACCTGCTTGGACGGCAAGGCAGGCGAAAAAAATGGAGTTTTCTTGCAGAGGCTATTTAGGAAATATATGAATGATTCAAACAACATGATAGCTTTTATTCTCCCTCATAAATTTAGTGCACACCTAATGCTCGCAAGTAGCTATTTTGCTGATTAATAGTTTGTTTAGATGCATATTGGAATGACTTACTAATTTTGGGCAAAGTGTTTTTGTTGCAAATTACGGTTAACCAACTAGACAAATCCTTACTCTGTGTATTTAATGGTAAAGATTTTAAAAATAGCATTTAGTATTATTTTTAAAAAAAGGTTTATATATTTGTCACGCTTTTTGGTGATTGAATTACTTTTATGTAATTCAATGAAAAGGGAATCCGGTGAAAAACCGGAACAGTACCCGCTACTGTAAATCTCATTAATACATTAAAATTGTATTAATTTATTTTCAACAGTCTAAATCCACTGTCTGTATTTTATAGGATGGGAAGGAGTTGAAAATGAGAAAGTCAGGAAACCTGCCAATAGCATTAACATATTTATTGCTTCCGGGAAAAGAAGTAGATGATGATTCGGTTTTATTTCTGAATATTTCATTAAGGGATTCCAGGATGCATTAGTAATTAATTATTACTATGCATAAAGTTTTATTGGTGGTGTTGATACAGGTAATTTACTTATCGGTATTTTCACAAAACGTTATAATCAAGGGCAAGATATTGAACGAAATTAATTCTAACGAAATTAATTTTGCCAATGTTTATATTGATAGTTTATATATTGTCACATCTTCCACTAATGGAGGTGTTTATGAATTACATAATTTACCTTTGGGTAAATGTAACTTATGTGTTTCTCATATTGGGTTTCAAAAAGCCTGTATGCCTGTACAGTTAACTCATGGTGTTAATATCGTTAATATATTACTTACACCTAAAAATGATACTCTTACGCCAATTGTAATTACGGGAACTGGTACGCGGCATCGTATCGAAGATGTTCCAGTACAAACCAAAATTATAACAAAAAAAGACATTGCTGAGCTTTCATGCAAAAGTATTGAAGAGGTTATTTCAAGTATTACGTCATCAGTTGATTATACAACCAGTTCAATGGGAACAAACATTAAAATTAACGGCTTAGGCAGTAATTATGTTCTTATTTTATTAAACGGAAAGAGATTAACCAGCGGTGTAGGCGCGCTTACCGATTTAAGTCATATTGATACAGAGGGTGTAGAGCAAATAGAAATTGTAAAAGGGGCATCATCAACACTTTACGGGTCAGATGCTATTGCAGGTGTAATTAACATAATAACAAAAAAGGATAAGCATAATTTCTCGACAAGTAATAGTACAAGAATTGGAGCCTATGGTGTATTAAAGCAATTAAACACAGTAAGCTTTCGGAGTGAAAATATTTCGAGTAAAACTAGCTTCAATTACAAACAAAAAGATGCCTATCAATTAAACAGTTTTAAGTACAACAACAAATGGGAAAGAAACCATAATTTACCCTATTTACTACCTACCAATTATTGCCCGGTTAATAAAACAAGAGCTTATACAATTAATCAGTTTTTTGAGTATAGCGTAAGTTCAAAATTGAGCTTAAATACTGAGGTTTCGTGGTATGAAAAACGTTTGTTTTTACCATTTAAGGCTCAAATGCACGATTATTATTATAACAATCGTACAGCATCGGTTGGGGGTAAATATAAACTGCAAAACAAAAACTTTATAACATTTAATATAGATGTTAATAATTACTTATACTACACTGAATATCCATATAAATACAACGAATCATATATAGCAAGCCTCAATGTTGTAAATAAAACCTACTACCCCGGTGATAGAAATAAAAATTCTGATCAGCTCAATATTAATGGGCAAGTAAAAAGTGTTTTTAATCTTAATACAAAAAATAAACTTAGTATTGGAGCCGATTTAATGGGAGAGTTTTTAGAGGCACAGTATCGTTTAACCCAAGCAAAGGTACAAGCATTTACCTATGCCCTTTATGCTCAAAACGAAATTAAACTACATAAAAACATTGATTTGGTAGCAGGTATTAGAGCTATATACCACGATAAGTCAGGGTTTATGTTAACACCCAAGTTAACTGCTATGTATAAAGAACAACGCTTTACTTATAGGCTAACTTACTCAAATGGCTATAAAAGTCCTACGCTAAAAGAACTTTATTATTACTACGAAAGCGACAGAATGGGAATGTACCGTCTTTATTTAGGAAATGCAGATTTAAAGCCACAACAATCTCACTATGTGTCTTTTTCTACCGAGTTTAAAATTAATAGATTTAGAACAGGAATAAATGTTTATGTAAACCGAATTAATAACAAAATTGATTATAGAATTGATACAACAAGCTACGAGCACAGGCGCCTTGGCATTGAAGAAACAAAAAAACGTTACAACATTGATAAAGCTCAAACTACTGGGTCCGACTGGCATTTTAGTCTAAATATTTTAAAACAGTTTTCTATAAGTGGTGGCTATAGCTATGTAAATGCCATTAATATTACACAAAAAGTTCGTCTTAATGGCGTATCGGCACATAGTGCAACAGTTAAAGCGGCATGGACAAAAAAATGGAAATATTATAAGTTGAATTTACATCTATCTGGCGTATATAGATCGGATCGTTTTTATTTAGAAGATGATTTGAAGCGCACCTATGCACTACCTTACCAATTGTGGAAGCTTACTACAAGTCATAGCATCTTAAAAATTACGAATATCAATTTAACCTTTATTGCAGGTATCGAAAATATATTCAACTATATAGATAAGAGACCTTATGGAGCACATTATGGCACTCTAAACGCAGGAAGAACGCTTTTTGCTGGAATTAATATAAAATATGCCAAACAAAACAATTTAAACAACTTTAGAAATATTTACAAATAAATTTAAAACCTAGAAAAAATGAATTGGATTAAAAAATCAGTATTAGTATTAATTGCAGCATGTATCGTTTTTACAGCATGTAACAAAAAAGAAGACAACAATAACAAAGTTGTTCTTGGTGATAAAGAAGGTATTCTTTTGGTAACATTTGGATCCTCATTCCCTGACCCTCAGTTAACTTTTGAGAAAATTGATAATGCTTCAAAAGCAAAATTTTCAGGTGAAGAAATTCGTTGGGGATATACCTCTGATATTATCTTAAATAAGTTACGACAAGGAAATGGAGAAGGTTTATTAAACGGGAAAATTATTGATAATGATACTCCAGAACAAGCTTTAGAGTTAATGGTAAAAGACGGATACTCTAAATTTGCAATTCAATCATTACATGTTATTCCAGGTGAAGAATTCGACGAATTAAAAGAAGCAATTCATAAATTTGAGAACAAATACAACGGAGTACATGTAACAGTTGGTCGTCCATTATTAGATACAGATGCAGACATTGCTGCAGTTGCTAAAATTATGGCTAATAAATTTAAAACTCAAGTTGCAGAAGGTCCTGTTTGCTTTATGGGACACGGCACACCACATGCTGCCGATGCTAAGTATTTAATGATGCAAGCAGAGCTTCAAAAAATAAACTCAAATTTTTTTGTAGGTACAGTGGAAGGCATCGGCTTTGAAGCAGGCAGCACTTCAATTGGTGGTATTATATCTAAACTTAAAGAAATTTCTCCAAAACCTAGTAGAGTTACTATTACTCCTCTTATGTCAATTGCCGGCGACCATGCAAATAATGATATGAATGGTGTTAGCGGAGAAACTAATCCAGAAGAACAATCGTGGAGAGAAAGATTAGAAGTAGAAGGATATACCGTAACTGATGTTATGAAAGGCTTAGGTGATTACGATGAAATTATAGCTATATGGTTAAGTCATTTAAATTCAGCTAAATAACAGTTCTGTTAATAAATAGTTATTGTATGTCGGAAGCAGGCTATGCCTGCTTCTTTTAAGGAATAAATTAAATCCTATGTGGTCTATTATTAGTTTTATTATTCTGTTATGTTTCCTTCCAATAATTGGATTTGGACAAAAAATACTATTTTTATCTGGAGAAATAAAAAATCCAAATGGTATTCCTATACCACAAGCCATAGTAACCATAGAAAATTCTATAAAGGGTACATTAGCCGACAATAATGGAAAATACTCTTTAGAGATTACACCTGGACAACATACCATATTAGTAACTGCATATGGCTATAATATACAACAGGAGGTTATTGATATAAGTAATAGTAAAAGTCAAAACTTTACTCTTCAAGAACTAACCATTGATATTTCAACTATAAATGTATCTGGTAAAACAAAAAGCCAAAAAATTCGTGAAGGTTCATTTACTGTTAACTCAATAAAGATAAAAGGTGTTGCTAGCTGTATTAACAATGTAAACTCTTTGGTTGGACGAAGCAGTGGAATAAAAGTACGAGAAAATGGAGGAGTTGGATCAGATTTTGACATCTCTATTAACGGGTTATCAGGAAATTCAGTCAGGTATTTTATCGATGGGGTACCACTTTCATCTATCGGGAATGGGGTAAGCTTAGCCAATTTACCTGTAAATATTGTGGAACGTATTGAAATTTATAAAGGTGTTGTGCCAATAAACCTAGGAAGCGATGCTTTAGGTGGAGCAATAAATATTATAACAAAAAAGAATGTAAAAAACTACATAGATGCATCTTACGGTTTAGGTTCTTTTGGCACACACAAAGTAGATTTTAATTCCCAATATACGAACCCCAAAAGTGCTTTGTTTATTCAACCTTCCGTAGGTGTAAATTATTCTAAAAATAATTATACCATGAAAAATGTAGAAGTACGAGATGGTATCCGATTTAAAAAAGTGGATGCAAAAAGGTTTCATGATGACTACTTATCATTTATAACTCAATTAAAAATAGGAGTGACTGATAAAAAATGGGCAGACTTATTTTCTATTTCAACTTCTTATTTTTACTCTGATAAAGAATTACAAACAGGTTCTTTACAAACTTGGGTGTACGGAATGGCAACTCGTAAAATGAAATCATTTAATATATCGGGTCAATATAAAAAAAACGAATTCTTTATAAAAGGTTTGTCGGTAAATATGAGCATTTCTCAAACCTCTGATTATAAAATAGTTACTGACACAGTCTATCGCCAGTACTATTGGGATGGTAGCTATTCTCAAGCTTCAGGTAATGAGATTAGTGGTGGAGTAAAATCCATAAGAAATATAGAAAGACCCTTAACTATTGCAAGGGCAAATTTTTCTTATTCAATAAAAAATAAGCATGTTTTCAACATCAATTATTTGTTAAACTATTTGAAAAATAACAGATCAGATAATTTAGATAGCGAATTTGAACCTACGAAAGATATATTTAGCAAACAAATTATTGGTATTTCATATAGTCAACAATTTTGGACTGATAACCTAAATAATACATTTTTTTTAAAGGATTACATCAGTTATCTTGAAATTGGGCAAGATGATAAATATTGGATTACTGGATCTGATATTATTGAAAAAATTACTACAGCCAATAATATAGGATATGGTTTTAGTTCAAGAATGCGTTTTTTTGATCAAATTGCAATTAAAGGATCGTATGAGCATTGTGTACGACTTCCCTTAGCTCGTGAATATCTAGGAAATGGCACAAGCATAGATCCTAATTTTAAGCTAAATCCAGAAAACAGCGAAAATATAAACGCTGGTTTTTTTGGTACATTTCATCTAACACCTAAGCATAGTTTATATTATGAAACGGGGTTATTTTATAGAGAAGTAAAAGATTATATACGTTATGTTCCCGATCAAAATGAAGGAAATGGTCAATACGATAATGTGAAAAATGTAACAGTAAAAGGTGTAGAAGGGGAACTTATTTACAGTTTCAACAATGCATTTCAATTTATAGCAAATTTTACTTTCCTAGATGAAAGAAATAAGACAAAATATAAGGATGATGGTAAACCTGATATTTCTTATAATAATCGCATGCCAAACCGTCCTTGGCTATTTAGTAATGTGGAATTTAATTATCGCATAAAGAATGTTTTTAATCTGGAAAACAATCAGTTAAAATTCTCCTATAGTTATCAGTATGTACATAGCTTTCTATTCACCTGGGAGCAGTATGGTACGCAAAAAGCAAAAATCCCCACACAACATGTAAATAACTTACAATTAAGCTATTCATTAAAAAATGAGAAATACAATATTTCATTGGAGTGTAATAATATATTCAATAATTCTATTTACGACAATTTTTATATGCAAAAACCAGAAAGATCATTCTTCTGTAAACTTCGAATATTTATTAATCAATAATATATTAAAATGAAAAAAATTAATCTTTATTTTTATGCACCTTTAATTTTAGCAATGAGCTTATTTCTATGCTCTTGCGAAGACAATGACAGCCCAATAGTAGAACCCAATCCATTGGAAACTGCTCACTTCGATATTTGGGTATCCATAGGTGGAAATGGTGGTATGGGATCGGGAAATACCCAGTTGGTAAATAATACCAAAACTCTGGATGATTCTAATATTGTTATTGACTACAAAGGCTCGGGTGTAGATGTAACCGCCAAACTATTCCAAGAGTCAATAATTAAAGGCCAATATTACTATCAAATACCTCAAGAAAAAGATCGTTTTGGAAAATACCGTATTGGAGAAACGGGTATTGAAACTGTTCAAGAAGTGGCTTTTGGCAAGAACACCTACAAAGATCGCCGGTATGCACATGCGTGGATAGGTGATAACACTTTTGTTGTTCTTGCAGCAAATGGTGATAAAGATTCTGTTATTTGGACAAAGTTTAATGCTAACAATATGACAATTATTGCTGAAGGTTCACTTAAGGGGTTGAAAGATACCTTAACTGCATACAGTACATCGGGGATAGCAAGTTTTCGTGCTAGTGATAATATGATACTGTATTCTTATTGTCACAGTAAATCTAAGCTGAGAAAAGGAGTGTACATGGCATTTATTAATGCAAACGATATGAGTGTAGTGAATACGGTGGAAGACAACCGAGCAGCTTTTATGGCCGGAACTGCTTATGGACAATTGCTACAAAACAAATCGTTTTTTGATACAAATGGCGATTACTACCTAGCTTGTAATACAAGAATTGAAGGTGCTGCAAGTCGTACAGAGCAATTTGGGTCCTTGTTACGTATTAAAAGTGGTGAAACCAACTTTGATAAAAGCTATTTAGGTTTTCGTAATGCTTCAAATAGCCAGGGAAAACTTGTAACAGTGCAATCTTTAGCGAGTAGGAAAGCACTTGTTTATGTTCAAGATCCTATTTATACGCAAGCTGCAGGATGGCGTAACAATTATAACTGCTATTATGCTACTCTTAATTTGGAAACAGATGAACTTACTAAATTTGATATCCCTCATAGTGAAGGTACTTTCTCTCAACGTTCAGTAATGTTCGGTGATAAAGCATATATTGGAATTAACCCCGAAAGCTCTGCACCTTGCGTTTATGTTTACGATGTTGATAGTGAATATTTAACCAAAGGACTTACCATAGCAGAGGGGTATTCATTCGACCGTATAGTTGCATTAGACGATGCTGAATAATTACAATAGTACGTTATATTTTGTGACCTGCCTTGGCGGCAGACAGGTATGAGTAGTGAGACAAAACGCAGCATTCTTAATACTAGTAGGTTACGTAATTTGACGTATTTTATATTAGCCTAATATACAGACACATATAAAAACATAACGAACTATTATAGTTAATGGCTATATAAAAAAGACAGGTTGCTTTAAACCTAATCGGGGTGCGACTCAAAATCGTATTTCGATTAATTGCTTAAAAAAATTACACTTGACTTTTAACAAGGTATTATAACTCTAAATGAAAAAGGTTTTTATTCAAATACACAAAATAGCAGGCTCATTGCTGAGTTTGGTATTTCTTATGTGGTGCCTGAGTGGTATTGCACTTCTTATTAAAGGCTTTCCGCATGCTTCAAGGCAAGATAGGTTTGAGAATTTGGAATATTTTAATGAAAGCGACTTTGTTGATATTCCTTTTTTTAGTGAAACTAGCTCAGGAAAGATTGAGCTTGAAAAGTATCAGGGGAAATCAATATATAGAAAATATAAAGGACGAAAAATTCAGAATATTTACGATGCTCATACTTTAAAAGAATACAAGGTATTTACAAAATCCAATGCTGTTAAAGAAGCTGAACATTACCTGAACGTGAATATTTTAAGAGTTGATAGTATTACGGAAATAGACTCTTGGATACCTTGGGGATATTATAAACCTTTATTACCCTTTTATAAATGTTACATGGCTGATGCGAAGTGTTCTGTAATATATATATCTTCACAAACAGGAACAGTTATTCAACATACTACTCGCTATTCAAGATGGATGGCACGGATTGGAGCAATACCTCACATATTATATTTTTATCAGATAAAACAGTTTGCCACGCTTTGGAAAAATACAGTTCTAGTACTTGGTATAATTGGTATATTTGTTTCTCTATCAGGTCTTATTGCTTCCTTTTTTAGGCTTAGAAGAAATGCTACAGGAAAAATAATAGGAATCTCTGTTTATAAAAAATTGATCTATAGGTGGCATCATATTTTAGGGCTGTTCATAGGTATTTTCTTTTTTACCTTCTTGCTGAGTGGTATATTTTATGCAACTGGCATCCCATCATGGATTTGTGAAAAATCAGAAGTAGAATCTCCCCAAAAACTATGGAATCAAAGAACAGATACAGAATCAACAATATATCCTGAACGAATTTGGACTCTCTTGCCTGAAAAGGAGGGGCTTCGAAAAATCACTTGGACAGCCAGTATGGGTAATCCTGTAATAGAAGCATACTATGATAATTATAAATCACCTTATTACTATGCGGCCAACAACGACACCTTGGTGCAATTTTCAACCACAAAAGAAAAAATCTATTCCTATGCTCAGAAAGTATTAAAAAACAAAGTTATAACCATTAGTATTCAGGAAGAATATGATAATTATTATAAATCACAGGGAATGTATTATCATTCGCTCCCAGCTTACAAATTAAACTTAAACGATGCATTTAATACTGTAATATTTATTGATCCAGAATCGGGGAGGGTTGTAGAATATTTCAATAATAATAAGCGTGTACGTCGTTGGTTAACCAGAGGTTTGCATAAGCTCAATTTTTCAATTTTTAAGAATGTAGAGTGGTTGCGCATAACTATTTTGATTATCCTTTGTGTTGGTGGAATATTGGTAAGTTTTACTGGAGTATTATTAAGTTGGAAATGGCTAAAAAGATTAATAAAACAACTAAAAAGGAAAATTTTTAAAAGCAAACTGGAGCATAAAATTAAAAACAAATAGCAAAAAATGAAACTAAATATTTATGTACTAATATCATTTATAAGTTTTTTATTCAGCACTTCGTGTAAGCAGCATGATAACAAAATTGACCATGTGAAAATGGAAAATAGAATTCATCTCAATTACTCTAAAGGCTTCCATATTGACACCTTATTAGGGAAAACTGAGCTCACTATCTTAAATACAAACAACTCTACATCAATTCTTGGTAAATTCACTTTATATTCTGAAACTTATAAAGGTAAACTTAATCAAAATGAAATTAAAACACCCTGTAAGCGCATTATTTGTTTAAGCTCCACCCAATTAGCTTATTTAATTGAATTAGATGCCTTAAACAATGTAGTAGGAATTAACAGCAGCAGACACCTTTTTAATAAAACCATAAAAACTAAAATTAAAAATGGTAGCATAGGTAGGGTTGGTAAAGAGGGTGTTTTTAATATTGAGACTATTTTAGGGCTAAACCCCGATGTAATTTTTGTGTCTCCTTTTAAAACTGGAGGCTACGATGCGCTTCGTAACCTAGGAATTCCATTGGTTCCCATGGCCGCCTTTGCAGAAAATACTCCTTTGGGCAGGGCAGAATGGATTAAAATGATGGCGCTTTTTACAGGAAAGAATAATGAAGCTGATTCAATTTACAATAAAATAGAAACCAATTATCACCAATTAAAAGCTCTAACGCAAACAGTAGAAAAAAGACCAAGCGTGTTTAGCGGAAAAATGAAAGGCGGAACTTGGTATGTACCTGGAGGAAACAGCTTTTTTGCTCACTACTTTCGCGATGCTGGAGCTAATTATTTAATAAAAAATAAAAGAACAGGTGCAATTCCCATGGATTTTGAATCAATATACAGCTTGGCTAACAAAGCAGACTACTGGCGTTTGCTTACCAGCTCACCACACGGCTTTAATAAGCAAGTTTTAAAGGCCGAAGATCAGCGTTATGCCGATTTTAAAGCCTTTGAAACGGGCAATATTTTGGTGTGCAATTTACGAGAAGTGCCTTATAGAGAAGAATCGTGCATAAAACCCAACATATTATTAGCTGATTATATTCACCATTTTCATCCCCAATTATTACCAGACTACAAACCTTATTATTGGAAGCGAATTAATGACTAAATACATAACATATATTAAAAATTTAAACCCAGCATACTTTAAAATAGGTGGGCTGATTTTTTTGGTTATAGCCCTTTTTTGTCTCAATCTTGGACTAGGCTCGGTGCACATTCCCCTTTCGTCTTTAATTGATATAATAAGTGGCGAAGAAATAAATAATATTGTATGGCAAAATATTTTAACCCGTTCACGTTTACCTCAGGCAATAGTATCATTAAGTGCTGGCATGGCATTAGGAATTGCCGGTTTATTAATGCAAACTCTTTTTCGTAATCCCTTAGCAGGACCTTCTGTTTTGGGTATTTCCTCAGGAGCCAGTTTGGGTGTGGGTTTTGTGATTTTAGTAGCCGGACAATTTTTTGGCTTTTCATTTAGCCGTTTAGGTATATTTGGCGATCTATCTCTTCTTTTGGCAGCATTTGCCGGGTCATTGGGAATATTACTAATTATTCTAATTATATCTAAAAAAATTGGTGGCACATTAGCTGTTTTAATTATGGGGGTAATGATTGGTTATTTAAGTAATTCACTGGTTGGTATTATGAAATTTTATAGTTTAGAGGAAGATGTACACACCTATGTAATGTGGGGGCTTGGTAGTTTTTCTCGTTTATCATTAGGCAGGGCACAGTTGTTTATTATTCTAACTGTAATACCTTCAATAAGTTGTTTGTTACTGTCAAAATGGCTAAATCTATTGGCTTTGGGCGAGAATTATGCGGTAAACTTAGGTTTGAAAATTCAACGAGCACGGGTAATCATAATTCTTTTGTCGGGTGTTTTAACAGCTACGGTTACTGCCTTTTGTGGGCCCATTGTTTTTATTGGTATGGCAGTGCCACATTTGGCAAAATTAGTATCGCGCACTTCCAATCATTTTATACTTATTTTAAACGCAGGAATTATTGGGTCGGCTACAACCTTATTATGCAATTTAATTGCCCGCCTACCCGGATTAGACAGTGCTTTGCCAATAAATTCAGTAACCGCTTTTATTGGTGCGCCAGTTGTTATTTCAGTTATTTGGAAACGAAGAAGAGAAAACTTAGCAGATAATTAATATGGCATCTATAATAGAAATAAAACAGCTTAGCATTGGTTATAGCGAAACAAAAAACCACAAGCTTGTGGCACAAAATCTTAATGCCACTTTGCATGAAGGAGAAATGACCTGTTTATTGGGAGCTAATGGACAAGGCAAAAGCACACTGATGAAAACCATGTGCGGGTTTTTAAATCCCTTGGCAGGATATATTAGCCTCAACGGGAAACGGATTTCCACGCTAAGTGAAAAACAAATGGCTAAACAAATTGCCATTGTTTTAACTGAAAAAATTTCAGTGCCAAATGCTACTGTTTATGAACTGGTAGCCTACGGTCGTAGCCCTTTTACAGGTTTTTTGGGAAAACTAAATAGCACAGATAAAGACATTGTAAACAAATCTATTGAACAATGCGGAATTGCTCATAAAAAATATAGTTTGCTTTCCACTTTAAGCGATGGGGAACGTCAAAAAGTAACCATTGCAAAAGCATTAGCGCAAGATACACCGTTTATTTTATTGGATGAACCTACTGCTTTTTTAGATTTACCAGCAAGGGTTGAAATAATGCAACTGCTTCGTCAATTGGCAACAAAATCAGGTAAAGCAATTTTGATGTCAACACACGATTTAGACTTGGCCCTACAAATGGCCGACAAACTATGGCTATTACACACTAATAATGTCATATGTGGAAGCCCAGAAGATTTACTGCTTACTAATGCTTTTCAACCTATGTTTAGCAAGGGTGGTGTAGCTTTCGATAATAAAACAGGATTGTTTACCGTGCAATATCAACACTTTGCCACATTGCCTGTAAAGGGACATGGTTTTGAATATGTTTTGTTACGAAGGGCATTTGCACGTAAAGGAATTAAGCTAGTTCAATGTAAACAGGCTGAACGTTTTTGGATAAACATTACAAACAATGATGCATTGCCATTTACCATTATGAAAGACAATTGTGATATAGCAAAATTTAATTCGGTGGAACAAGTTGTAAAAACAATCTTAAAACAACTTTCGGCAAAGAATCAATTAGTGAAAAATCAAGAATTAATACTTCAATAAAAATGAAAGTAGCTGCAGTAAATAGTTGGTCGGTTCCTCTCAATTTAGCAAATAACCTTGATGAAATAAGTGGAAATTTACATAAGCTTAATAACCTAGGAATTGAATATGCTTTATTTCCTGAACTATCAGTTTCAGGATATATTAATAGTCCCGAATTATTAATGAAATATAGTCCACAACACAAATCTACAATAGAATTTCTAAAAAGCCTTTCTACTAAGCTTTCCATAGTTTTTTCAGTGGGTTTACCCATGCCTACAAATGGTGTATGGACTATAGCTCAATTAAGCTTTCGCAATGGTAAAATTATTGGTTCACATCACAAAACCCACTTATCGGTTCATGAAAAAGAAACATTTGTATCGGGAATCAAGCTTCAGCTTATTGAACTTAATGAATTTAAAATGGGAATGCAACTTTGTTTAGAGAGCCATTTTCCTGAATTAAGTCTTTACTACCAAAAGAAAGGTGCCAATTTATTGAACTTTGCCTTTGCCTCGCCTCGCGAAACAACCAAGGAAAAACTTGAACGATTTACCATGTTTTTACGTGCTAGAGCTTATGATAATTCTTGCTTTGTAATGGCATGTAATTCTACTGGAAAAACTCCCTCAGGAAAAAATTATGCAGGAGTAGCTTTAATAATTTCGCCACGCGGTAAAATTATTGCTCATGCAAAAGGTTGTAAGCCCTCGTTCTGTGTGGCTAATATAAACCTAAATGAAATAAGCGAAATTAAAAACAGCGTAATGAGCAATTTCCCAGCTTATAGAAATACCCAATTAAATATGACATTCAATGCGTAAAACAACCAAAAAACAGAGCTTTTAATATGACAAATACTATAAAAACATTTCCATTAACCGGAGTTGCAATTGGTCCGGGTGATCCAGAGCTAATTTCTTTAAAAGCGTTGAAACATTTACAGCAAGCCGATGTAGTGTATTTTGTCACAAGTAAAATTGAAGACAATTTAATTCAAAGCTTTTCTAAACAAATTATTGATGCATATAATTTAAAGGTCTTATGCAAACCCTTATTGTTTCCAATGCTTGGCAAAAACCGTGACCAATTTTACCAAAATGCTTATCAAACTTTAAAAGCCGATGTGAAAATAGGCTTGCGGGTATGCATGGTTAGCGAAGGCGATTTGGGCTTTTATAGCACCTTTGGCTATATTCTTAAACTTGCTAAAGCCGACAGTTTACCTGTAATATGCATACCTGGCATACCAGCATTTATTGCCGGAGCAGCACAAGCAACAACACCAATTGTAGATGGTAATTATTCATTCATAAATTTAGCCCTACCTGAATCTTTTAATGAAATAGAAACAGAATTGGCAACTAATAAAGCCGTGGTTGTAATGAAAATGAAAGTATTAAGCGGATGGTTTAATTTTCTTAAAAATATTAAACGTGAATTTGTGTACATAGAAAAAACAGGAACAACAGATGAATTTACAACTAGCAATTACATGGATTTAGAAAATCGTAAAATCCCCTATTTTGCACTTATTCTATTCCCAAAAACTGAAAGCCTAACAGCTTCTTAAATCCTTAATAAAAAAATGAACAAAATATACAGCGTAGGAATGGGCCCCGGAGCCGATAAGTTTATGACACCGCAAGCCATTGAGGCCATTGATCAATCTCAAATTATTATTGGTTACAAGTTTTACATAGATTTAATTAAACATTTGCTAAAAGGAAAAGAAACATTTGACACCGGAATGAAAAAAGAGCAGCAAAGAGCAGCAAAAGCTTTTAGCATGGCTAAAACCGGAAAAACAGTTGCCGTAATAAGCAGTGGCGATTCGGGAGTGTACGGAATGGCCTCATTGCTATGGGAAATGAAAATTGAAGAAAACATTGACACTGAACTTGAAGTTGTTGCAGGTATAAGTGCTATGATGGCAACAGCTGCAAAAATGGGTGCTCCGTTGGGTCACGATTTTTGTTCCATCTCAATGTCCGATTTACTAACACCATGGAGAACCATTGAAAAACGCATTGAAGCTGCCGCAAGTGCCGATTTTATAACCGCCATTTATAATCCGAAAAGCAACGATCGTTTCTGGCAACTTGAACGTTTGCGACAAATATTTTTGCAATACCGGGCGCTAGATACACCTGTTGGCATAGGAAGACAAGTAGGAAGACAAGATGAAGAAATATCAATAACTACATTGCAAAAAATGGATGTAAATAGCGTTGATATGTTTACTGTGGTTATTATTGGCAATTCACAATCATTTTCTTTTCAAAACAAAATAATTACACCACGCGGATATTACAATAGAAAAAAGGAAAACAACGATAATATTGGTCGTAAAATAATGAATGAAAGTTTTAAAAAAATTCTTTCAAAATTAGATAGTCAGAAATATAGCCTTGAGCACCTTTGGGTTGCCCTACATGGAATTCATACTACAGCCGATTTTTCCATTGCTGATATATTAAAATTATCGCCAAAGGTAATTCATAATTTACATTATGCTTTTTATTCAGGTAAACCCCCAGTAATAATTACCGATGTTAATATGGTAACCCAAGGTATTCGTAAAGCTATTGCTAAAGAACTGGGCATTGAAATAATTTGTTATCTGAATAACGATGAAACAATTAATTTGGCTAAACACAAGGGAATCACCCGCACGCAAGCTGGAATACAATTAGCTGTAAAAGAGCATCCTAATGCATTATATGCTTTTGGCAATGCCCCTACAGCCCTAATTGAATTAGTGAAACACATACGAAATAAAAAAGCCATGCCGATAGGTGTTGTTGCAGCTCCGGTAGGTTTTGTAAACGTACGTGAATCAAAATGGCAATTAGAATACGGATGCCCTAATACACCACATGTTATTGTAAGTGGTAACAAAGGCGGCAGTAACATTGCTGCAACCATAATTAATTCAATTTTATCGTGGAACGAAGCCAAGGATATGCATCCAGGTAAAGGACTGTAAATAAGTAAAGTATATGCAAACACTTAAATTGAGCATAATTGGTATGCCTGATAAAATTCCCAATTTTTCACTGGGCTTATTACAAATAATAAGTAAAGAAGTGAACTTTGCTGGTGGTAAACGCCATTATAATTTGGTAAAGGAGATACTACCAAGTAATTATAATTGGGAATTTATTAAAATACCCATTTCGGAATTCATGGCCACTATTGAGGCAAAACCAGGACATTGGATTATTTTTGCATCAGGCGATCCTTTGTTTTTTGGAATAGCTAATACTCTGAATAGAGAACTGCCGAATGCTAAAATTCTAATATATCCCAACAAAAATTCACTGCAAATGCTTGGTCATAAGCTGCTTGTAAACTATGGCGAATATCAAATGGTTACACTAACAGGCAGACCATGGAAAGCTTTAGATAAGGTTTTAATTAACAGGGTAACTCATTTGGGAATCCTTACCGATTTAAATAAAACACCCAAAGCAATTGCACAACGAATGCTCGATGCAGGAATAACAAATTACACAATGCAGGTAGGTGAGTGTTTGGGCGCTAATGATGAATGTATTTACAACTTAAGTATTGAAACTGCATCTAAAACAAATTTCAAAACTCCTAATTGCTTATTTTTAAAACAAACCGAAACCTCTTTTTTGCAAAAAGGCATTAACGAAACTTATTTTGAAACCCTGGCTGGTCGTCCAAATATGATAACTAAAATGCCATTTAGAATAGCCACCCTATCATACATGAACCTTCACAACAAAACGGTATTTTGGGATATAGGAGCCTGTTCGGGCAGTGTATCTATTGAAGCTAAGTTAAATTATCCGCACCTTACTGTAATTTCTTTTGAGATACGCCCCGAATGTATAGGTATTATAAATCGGAATATAAAGAAGTTTAAAGTTCCGGGAATTGAAACCAAAACAGGTGATTTTATTGATGTAGATAAAAGCAGTTTGCCTAAGCCAGATGCAATTTTCCTTGGTGGTTATGGCGGAAAAATGAATGAAATTTTAAATAATGCCAATCTATTTCTCGAAAACAAAGGCATACTAGCTTTTAACTCGGTAAGCAAAAAAAGTACCGCTTTATTCATAAATTGGATAACGCAAAACTCATACTCAATAATACATAAAGCTATTTTAACCCTTGATGAGAATAACCCCATACAAATACTAATTGCAGAAAAACACATGTAACATGTTACAAACCAACATACATATCATAAGTCATTCCGATACTGGCGAAAAAAAAGCAAATGAATTAATCTCTTTAGGTTTAAATGCTAAAATGCATCGTTCACCAAAAGATTTTGAGCAAATTTGGCAATGTGCTAATTCTATTATTTTTATTGGAGCCTTGGGCATTTGTGTACGTACCATTGCACCCTATTTAGTTCACAAAACAAGCGACCCAGCAGTTGTGAACATTGAGTCAAAGGGGCGATTTGTTCAGCCCGTGGTTTCGGGGCATGTGGGTGGCGCCAATCAATTAGCTTTAAAAATTAGTCGCATATTGGGAGCACAGCCAGTAATTACTACGGTAAGCGACTCAGCTAAATTTTGGGCACTTGACATGCTTGCGAAACAGTTTAATTGGAAAACGGAAAACAACAACGATTTAACTGCAATTATCGCCAAATTTGTGAATAAAAAGGCTACTGCACTACTTTTAGAAGCACGCGATAAGGGTACGCTTTATTTAGAAACCACATTGCCTAAACATGTTAAACTGTTTTACAATTACGAAGACTTTAATGCCAATGAATTTGAAATTATAATAGCCGTAACTCCTTATATTTATTCCTTTTGCAAACCAAGTTTGTTTTTTCGCCCTGCCATGTTATGTTTGGGTTTAGGATGCCAAAGAGATATTAATGCAAAGGCTTTTTCGAAAGCCTTACACAATGATCTTATAGCACGTAGCATTTCTCCTTTATCCATAGCTGAAATAGGAAGCATTGATTTAAAAGCCAACGAAGCAGCTTTTATTGAATATGCTAAGTATATTAATGTTTCATTAAAATGCTTTAGCTGTCATGAACTTTCTGCCTATACTACGCCTAACCCATCGAAAAAAGTCGCCGATGTTACCGGTAGCCTGAGTGTATCAGAAGCGGTAGCCATGCATCTGTCAAAAAACCAATTGTTTATAGATAAAACTAAAGGCAAGGTAAACGAGAAATATTTCACATTTGCAGTAGCTCTAAAACACAACATGCAACGCAAAGGATTTGTGGAAATTGTGGGCGCAGGGCCGGGCGATCCAGAATTAATATCGGTAAAAGGCAAACGTTTTTTACAAACAGCCGACCTTATTTTGTACGCTGGCAGTTTAGTACCTAAAGAACTAACTTATTATGCAAAGCCGGGTTGTGTAATAAAAAGTTCTGCCGGAATGGATTTAGCTACTCAAATTGAAACCATGAAAGCATTTTATAAACGTGGTTTATTTACTGTTCGTTTGCATACGGGTGACCCATGTATTTATGGAGCTATTCAAGAGCAAATGGCTAAAATGGATGAGTTGAGAATGGATTATCATATTACACCGGGAATTTCATCATTTCAGGCGGCTGCAGCTGCTTTACAATCGCAATTTACTATTCCGGAACAAGTGCAAAGCATTATTTTAACTCGCGGCGAAGGTCGAACTCCAATGCCTGAAAAAGAGCAATTGCATTTATTGGCACAATCGCAAAGTACCATGTGCATATACCTAAGTGCCTCAATTGCCGAAAAAGTACAGCGGGAGCTTCTGTTACATTACCCGACTGATACGCCTGTAGCCATATGTTATAAGCTTACATGGAGCGATGAGAAAATATGGCGAACTACTTTAAATAATTTGGCAAAAACTATTGCCGATAATAATTTAAGCATGACAACAATGATAGTAGTTGGAAAAGCTATAGGGAACAGAATAGGCGAATCAAAGCTGTATCACAAACAGTTTACTCATGCATTTAGAGAGGGAAAAGAATAGATAATGACTTTAAAAAAACCAAATATTCTAATCTTTGGCGGAACCACTGAAGGAAAAAAAGTTACCCAACTGTTTAATCAAATAAATCAGGATTACTTGTATTCTACAAAAAACAAATTACAACAAACTGTAAAAGGAGAAAGTATATATGGTATATTAAAAGCAAAAGACATCTCTATTTTATGCAAACTGCGAAATATTAAATTAATAATAGATGCTGCCCATCCCTTTGCCGAACAATTGCACACCAATATTTTAAAAGCAGCTAAAGAAAATAATGTTGAAACCATACGCTTTAACCGCAAATTTACCGATTTGTCAAATTATAATAACATTAGCTTATTTAATAGTTTTAAGCAACTTGAAACTAAATTATTACAATCGGAATATAAAAAGATACTTGCCTTAACCGGTGTGCAAACCATTAGTAAACTGGAAAAAGTTTGGCAGAAAAAACATTGCGTATTTCGAATTTTACCAACATCACAGTCACGTGCAATATCAAATAAAACAAATTTGCCTGAAAGTTCAATTATTGCAGCAGATCCTGAAAAAAATGTGGATAGTTTTTATAAGCTAATTTGTAATACTAAAGCCGAAATTGTTTTGTCAAAAGAAAGTGGAGAAACCGGATTCTTTAATGAAAAAGCACTTGCTTGTAAAAGAGCCAATATTCCGCTGTGGGTAGTAAAAAAGCCCGTATTTAAAGGTTTTACTTACGAAGTAAACACTTTAATGCATTTGCAAGCTTTAATTTACAAATTACGTAAAGGACTACTAAAGCAATTAGGACCACTAACGCATGGTTACACTACCGGTAGTAGCGTAACCGCATCGGCAAAAGCTGCTTTACTAAGCCTTTTGCAAAATAAAGTAATTTGTACTGTTGTGGTTGATTTGCCTTGTGGCGAAAATACTACTTTTGTTACTTACTGCAATGTAATTTCCAAGACAAAAGCCACATGCTTAGTAATAAAAAATGCGGGCGATGACCCAGACATTACGCATGGCGAGGAAATTGGCTGTAATATTGAACTTTCAAAAAAGATAGGGGTTAAAATTATAAGCGGAATAGGAATTGGTAAAGTTACCTTGCCTGGTTTGCAGGTTTCAATTGGAGAACCCGCGATAAATCCGGTTCCACAAAAAATGCTTACAAATGCACTAACACGAATTCTAGAAAAATATGAATATAATGGTGGCGTAATAGCTACACCCTTTATTCCAAAAGGAGAAGAGTTGGCACGAAAAACATTTAACCCACGTATTGGTATTATTGGTGGACTGTCGGTATTAGGTACAACAGGGCGGGTTGAACCATATTCTAATGATGCTTTTTTGGAATCTATTAAAAAACAATTACAGGTGCTTAAAGCTATAAATTGTAATAGTGTAGTATTAACTTCGGGTTTGCGAAGCGAAAATAGGATTAAACCACACTTGCCCAATTTACCTGAACAAGCATTTGTGCATTTTGGCAATTTAGTAGGTGACACTTTAAAACTATGTGTTGAATTAAGCTTTAATAATGTATATATAGCTTTAATGTTGGGCAAAGCTATTAAATTGGCAGAAGGGCACTTAAATACACACAGTAAAAAAGCCTCTTTTAACGCTGAATTTGCAGCGAATATAGCCGTGCAAGCCGGATGCAAGAACGAAATTGTTAATGAAATTAAAGGTTTTAAACTGGCTAATGCAATAAGTAATGCAATTCCCTTTTCAAAAAATGAAGCTTTTTATAAACTGATTGAAGAGAAATGCAAAAATCAATGTATAAAAGCTACTGAAGGCATTATTGATGTGGAATTTTTCTTGATATACAGCTAAAAATCAATTTGGTTACCGATTAAAACGATGTTTATTTAGTGATATAAAATAGCGGATAAAATATGTAGTAAAGAAAGTATTAATAATATTCATGAAATACCAAGTTATTTAGAAACAGTTCCTATGCAATAGAAATTCAGATTAGTTTTCTGTTGCATTGTTTGTAACTATTTGTTCTATTCAAAGTTTATTTAACCGCATACAATGTTGATTTAAATTAATATTTCTTATTAATTAAGTCCCGAATTTTTCGGGTTATTCCTAAACTTTACTAATTTTGCGGCGTGATTCAAATCTTAATTTAAACGTTATTTTCTATATGGTAACATTTTTTCAATCCTCTGAAAACAAGATTATTGCAGTAAAAACTGAAATGCCTATCGGGGCTTCAGATGTTAAGAAACTTGAGTGGCTATTTGCTAACGGAAAACTTTTATCTGATAAAAACCTAACTGGTATTTTTGTTGGCCCGCGTAAAGAGATGATAACTCCTTGGAGTACAAATGCTGTTGAAATTACCCAAAACATGGGCGTTAATGGCATTTTGCGTATCGAAGAGTTTGAAATATCAGCAGATAAAAAACCCTCTTTCGACCCAATGTTAAAAGCTCTTTATAATGGTTTAAATCAAGATATATTCACAATTGATATTGAGCCAGAACCAGTTTTATCGGTTAATGATATTGCTGCTTACAATAAACAAGAAGGATTGGCTTTGAATGATGATGAGGTAAACTACCTTAAAGATTTAGCAAATAAATTGAATCGCAAACTTACCGATAGCGAAGTGTTTGGGTTTTCGCAAGTAAACTCGGAACATTGTCGTCACAAAATATTTAACGGAACTTTTGTTATCGATGGTAAAGAAAAGCCGAATACACTGTTTCAAATGATTAAAAAAACTACCAACGAAAATCGTAATCAGGTAGTTTCGGCATATAAAGACAATTGTGCTTTTATGCAAGGACCAAATGTTGAACAGTTTGCTCCTAAAACACAAGACAAACCAGACTTTTTCGAAATTAAAGACTACGAATCGGTTTATTCATTAAAAGCCGAAACACATAACTTCCCAACTACCGTAGAGCCATTTAACGGCGCAGCTACTGGTACTGGTGGCGAAATTCGCGACCGTATGGCTGGTGGCAAAGGCAGTATGCCTATTGCCGGAACTGCCGTTTACATGACATCGTACTCGCGCCTCGAAGAAGGACGTGAGTGGGAGAAGGCAACAAATGCTCGTCCTTGGTTATACCAAACACCCGAGCAAATATTAATTAAAGCATCCAATGGGGCCAGCGATTTTGGCAATAAATTTGGTCAGCCAATTATCTGCGGAAGCGTTTTGACTTTTGAACACGCCGAGCAGTACAAAAAGTTTGGTTACGATAAGGTAATTATGCTTGCAGGTGGTGTTGGCTATGCTAAAAAATCTGATGCTCACAAAGACAAACCTGATGTAGGCGATAAAGTTGTAGTAATGGGTGGCGATAATTACCGTATTGGAATGGGCGGTGGTGCAGTATCGTCAGTCGATACCGGCGAATTTGATAATGCCATTGAGCTTAATGCCGTACAGCGTTCTAATCCTGAAATGCAAAAACGTGTTTCAAATGCCATTCGAGCACTTTGCGAGCAAGACATAAACCCAACGGTATCTATTCACGACCATGGGGCTGGTGGACACTTAAACTGTTTGTCGGAATTGGTTGAAGAAACAGGTGGTAAAATTGAAGTACGAAAACTACCAATTGGCGACCCAACACTCTCAGCAAAAGAAATAGCTGGTAACGAATCGCAAGAGCGAATGGGTTTAATGCTTAAAGAAAAAGACTTAGCACATTTAAAGAATATTGCCGACCGCGAGCGTGCTCCTATGTACGTTGCTGGCGAAACTACTGGCGATATGCAGTTTAGCTTTGTCGATGAAAAAGATGGCTCAAAACCAATTGACTTGCAGCTTTCCGATATGTTTGGGAATCCTCCTAAAACAATAATGGAAGACAAAACAGCAACAGAATCTTTTAAGGAATTAAATTACGATACGAATAAAATACAAGAGTATGTAGAGCAGCTTCTTCAGCTTGAAGCAGTGGCTTGTAAAGATTGGTTAACCAATAAAGTTGACCGTTCGGTAACTGGTAAAATTGCCATGCAGCAGAATGTTGGTTCTCTACACTTACCTTTAAATAATTGTGGTGTTGTTGCTTTAGATTACCAAGGCGTACACGGTATAGCAACATCTATCGGACATGCTCCAGTAAGTGCTATGTTAAATGCTGCAAAAGGTTCTCGTTTGGCTGTTGCCGAGGCACTTACTAATATTGTTTGGGCGCCAATTAGCCAAAATCTTAAAGGTATTTCCTTAAGCGCAAACTGGATGTGGCCTTGTAAAAACCCTGGTGAAGATGCTCGCTTATATGAAGCTGTTGAGGCTTTAAGCGATTATTGTGTTGAATTGGGAGTTAATGTACCAACAGGTAAAGACTCGCTTTCTATGACTCAGAAATATAAAGATGGCGAGAAAGTAATTGCACCAGGTACTGTTATTGTATCAGGTGCAGGCGAGGTTACCGACATTAAAAAAACTGTTTCACCAGTGCTTAAGCAAGATGCTAATGCACCATTATTCTACATTGACTTATCAGATGGTGAGCGCAAATTAGGCGGTTCATCGTTTGCGCAAGTTGCAAATGGTTTAGGTAACGATTGTCCCGATGTGGCTAAAGCAAATTATTTTGCAAATGCTTTTACTGCCATTCAAAATTTAATTGAAGATAAACAGATTTTAGCTGGTCACGATATTGCATCGGGTGGTTTAATAACTACTTTATTAGAGATGGTATTTGCCGATAATAATTTAGGTGCAGATATCGATTTATCAGGATTAAACGAAAGCGACCCGGCTAAAGTATTATTTGCTGAAAATACCGGTTTAGTTATTCAGGTAAAAGATGAAAAACATGCAACTGAATTTTTGAATAGCAAAGGAGTTAAATTCTTAAATATTGGGAATGTTAGCGATGCTGGCGAAGTAAATGTTAATACTGGTTCTACTAGTTATTTATTTGATGCAAAACAGCTTCGCGATGTGTGGTTTAAAACATCGTATTTATTAGATAGAAATCAAAGTGGCGAAGCTTTGGCAAAAGAACGTTTCGAAACCTATAAGAATAACGACCTAAGCTGGAAAACAAATGCCTTTACAGGTAAGGCTGCCGATTTAGGCATCGACCTTAAAAGACGAATGCCTAGTGGAACCAAAGCTGCTATTATTCGCGAAAAAGGCGTGAATGGCGACCGCGAAATGGCATACACCTTATAT
>JAUXEM010000252.1 GCA_030620515.1 Salinivirgaceae bacterium | reverse complement strand
TTGCAGGAGCATCTTTTCTAGGGTTTTTAGGGAAAGGGAGCGTGGAGTTAAGCTTAAAAGGTAGTTTACATGTGAAGTATATGTTTTTCAACAAAAACATTAAGGTTAAGCATAGCGAAAAAGTAAATCTTAAATAAAGGATTGCACTTTTATCAATTAGATATTAATGTTAAAAATAAAAGTTTAGTATGTTTTTACGCCTGTTTGTTAAATAGCGAAATGCAACAATTCGCACAATAGCACCAATTGGGCTACCTGTAGCAAAAGGGGGTTAAAATCAATTCTTTACAAATTTGCGTGATATATAAATTAGCGAAGTGTTAAAAACAAAAAAGAGTATATTATTAACGTTTGAATATCAGCGTGTGCCAGCATGCGATCACTTGTTCTGAATATAACTGAAGCCTATATTGCATGTGGATTAACGATCGATGCTGATTTAATTATTATTATAATGAGCACAATGAGAAATACAGTAGTTTATTGTTTGGATCATTTGCACAGCAGATGATTAATCATTCGCCTGTGCATATTATTTTTTTTCGTTCACAATAATCCAATATATTTTTAATTTTCATTTATATCCGAGTTTAAGTCTGCATAAAATTAATATCTTTGTCGCATATAAAAAGAATAAATATGAGCTTTAATAAGTTTATTCTGCTTGCGGGGTATTTAATTGTTAGTCAATTGATTGGAACTAATGAGTTGCATGCTCAAAGTTCAAAAGCAATACCAAACGATGTCTTTTCAATTATTCAAGAAGAGGTGGAAAATGAAGGGATAATTTATCTTTATCAAGAAGCCTCTTTACATGTGTTAATTGATAAATATAAACGTTTAAACAAGGGTAGTCTTAAAGGATATAGAATTCAGTTATATCGTGGCTTAGGTCAAAAGGCTCGGGAAGAATCTAATTTAGCTGGGCAGCAATTTATGACTCAATTCTCGGATTTTAATTCATTACAAGTTTATACTATATATGATACTCCTTATTTTAAATTACGAGTGGGCGATTATAGAAATAAAAATGAAGCCTTTGAGTTTCTTTATCAAGTAAAAAAGTTTTTTCCAAATGCTTATATAGTAAATTCTAGAATCAACTATCCTAGATTAGAAGCAGTTTATGGTAATGCAAACGTGGATAAAAATACATATTAGAGTAATAAACTTTGATTGAAAGTTATCATCACAATATACCCAAGAACAATTTTTATTTGAGTACAATTATTTAAAATTCATTAAAATTATAAAATGAGCGATCCTATTAAGCACGAGTGTGGTTTTGTTTTAATAAGGTTACTAAAACCATTATCGTATTATCAAGAAAATAACGGAACATGGCGATATGGTTTAAATAAACTGTATTTAATGATGGAGAAGCAGAGGAATCGTGGGCAGGATGGAGCCGGGGTTGTTTCTTTAAAACTCAACATGCAACCAGGTACTAAATATTTGAGTAGAGCTAGGTCAAATGCCTCTACGCCAATTGTTAATGTTTTTAGTGAGATAAATGAAAGAATGGCTAAGATTGTTGGCAAAGAGGAGGATTTATTAAGTGATTCGGAATTTGCAAAAGCAAACTTACCTTTTGCAGGAGAGCTTCTCTTAGGACATTTACGCTATGGAACCTTTGGTAAAAATAATATTGAGAATGTTCACCCAGTGATGCGTGAGAATAATTGGAAATCGAGAAATTTAGTTATTGCGGGTAATTTTAATTTAACTAATGTTGATGAATTATTTGAGCATTTAACCGATCTTGGTCAGCACCCAAAAGATTATTCTGATACAGTAACTATACTTGAAAAAGTAGGTCACTTTTTAGATGAAGAGAATCAGCGTTTATTTAGAAAACATAAAAATGAAGGCTTAGCAAATACAAATATCTCGAATAAAATAGCCGATGATATAAATGTAAAGAATATTCTTGAAGAGGCTAGTAAAAATTGGGATGGTGGCTATGTAATTGCTGGTTTAATAGGACATGGCGATGCTTTTGTTACTCGCGATCCTAATGGAATTCGCCCTGCTTTTTATTATAAAGATGAAGATATTGTAGTTGCTGCTTCAGAACGATCGGTAATTCAAACGGCTTTTGAAGTTAACATTGATGATGTGCATGAAGTAAAGCCAGGACATGCTTTAATAATTAAGAAGGACGGAAGAGTGTCAGAAGATGTAATACGTATTCCTCACGAAAAATTGGCTTGCTCTTTCGAACGTATTTATTTTTCGCGTGGTAGCGACCGAGATATTTATAGCGAAAGAAAGAAACTAGGAGAACTTATTGTACCCGAGATATTAAAAGCGGTTGATTACGATATTGAGCATTCTGTTTTTTCATTTATTCCGAATACTGCCGAATCTGCTTTTTATGGTATGGTTGAAGGGGTTGAAGCTTGGTTATCTAAAGAGAAAGAAAAGCAGATATTAGAAAAAGGAAGTGATCTTACAAAAGAAGAGCTAAGAAGAATATTATCAATTAGACCAAGAATAGAAAAGGTTGCAGTAAAAGATGTTAAACTGCGAACTTTCATTTCTGAAGATAAAGGGCGCGACGATATAGTAGGACACGTATATGATATTACCTATGGTACTGTTAATGCAGGCATAGATAACCTTGTTATTATTGACGATTCTATTGTACGGGGAACAACGTTAAAACAGAGCATTCTCAAGATTCTTGACCGCTTGGGTCCAAAGAAAATTGTAGTTGTGTCTTCCTCTCCACAAATAAGATTCCCCGATTGCTATGGAATTGACATGGCTAAACTGAACGACTTTATAGCTTTTAGAGCTGTTATTGAGCTAATTAAAGACAATAAAAAAGAGACTTTGCTAGACGAGATTTATAAGTTATCTAAGGAGCAAGAGAATCTACCTAAAGAAGAAATAGTTAATTATGTAAAAAGAGTATTTAGTCCTTTTACCCAAGAACAGGTATCTGTAAAAATAGCTGAACTACTTAAAACTGACGGCATTAAGGCTGAGGTTGAAGTTGTATATCAAACGGTAGATAATTTACATAAGGCTTGTCCTGACAATTTAGGCGATTGGTATTTTACAGGTAATTACCCTACGCCTGGTGGTAATAAGGTTGTAAATAAAGCTTTTATTAATTACATGGAGGGTAAAGACGAAAGAGCTTACTAAAAAAATTGAAAAAAAATAAGGCTGTCTAAAAAGTCCATTTTTTGTCATTGCGAACCCGCCCTGTCTGCCGACAGGCAGGCTGAACTATTCGGGCAGGTAAAATGAAGCAATCTGGTTGTATGTTTATCAACATATTGCTTCGTTCCCGAAAATACGGGATATGCTATTCTTACTCGCAATGACTCATAATACTAACTTTTTATACAGCCTTATTCTTGCTTTATAATAGTTTCTTATTGTTTATAAGTTTCGAAATGGCGTTCGCTCTTTTCTTTGTAAATATCATTAATAGTTAATAATATCCCTGTTTCTTCAACACCACCAAAGTAAGGATTTATACTAGTTCCAAATACTTTCATTGTGGGCGATAAGTTCATGTATGCATTAATGAGCGGCGGTATGTTCTCGCCAAGTTCACGAACTTTTTTAGATAGAATTTTATAATCTTCCTCATAATTATTACCCGAAAATACGGTTGATAATTTTGAAAAATCAATACCTAGATCCAAAGGATCAAGTAAACGAATTAAATGGTCGTTATTACCAAAGTAAGCATGCAAAAAATAAAGTATCATATTTCTTGCTTCTATATTATAATGACGATACATTGTAACCTTTCCAAAAAAGTATTTAACGTCAGGGTTATCAACAACTAAAGAACCTAAACCATCCCATAAATTATCTAAAGTGAATAAACTTTTACGTCCTGTATATGTAGCCTGACTAGCAGGTACGACAAACGATCTGCCTAGTTCAATTAGATAAGGTAAATAATTAGTTTTAAATTCATCGGAATAATGAAACAAACGCGATGTTGCAAGTTCTGGAACACCTTCGTTATCTTTTGGTGCATTTTTGCATTCAATAAAACGATAACCACCCAGTATTTCTTTTTCTTTTGTATCCCAAACAATTAATTGTTTATATGGTTTTTCTTGAATATCATAATCATCAATATCAGAAGTTTTACCTGTACCACCACCTGCAGCACGGAAAGTAATTTCACGAAGTCTTCCTACTTCTTTCATTAAATTAGGAGCATTGTGATGCGTAAATATATATATATCGTTATCGCCAAAATTGGTTGTGCGAACAAATTTATCTTTTGTTAATTCACTTAGTAATAATTCAGAATCTATCGCCTCAATAATGTCTACCATCTTCTATTTTTAAATTTAGTGCAATTTAATAATAACATTTTAAAGAATAATACAAATCAAAGCATTTCAATGTTTGAATAATTATTAAATAAATGTTTTTTTGGCTTAATCTATAAATTATTACTAAAATAACTTAAGATTAATTACACCGTAATAAATTTTACTAATTATTTTAAAGAGGCTAGAATGTTTTAAATAACGCAATATTAGCTTATAATATAAAATTATATATATAATACCATGCCTTATTAGGCATGGTATTTACTTCTCTAATCTACAATATGGTAATCTACTAACCTAACTTCGTAATAACTTTTTATGT
>JAUXEM010000114.1 GCA_030620515.1 Salinivirgaceae bacterium | reverse complement strand
CCTCTTCAAATAATATCATCACTATTTAATTTTGTCACAAAAGTGAGGAAACATTTTGGAATAAAAAACAGGTTATGCAAAATATTGCTAATTGCTTTTTTTAAGATAGCACCGTTTTTTCTTTTGTTGGGTCACGAGGCATCTTGCCTCGTTATTATTTGGTATCAAAAGTAGTTAAAACTATGCACTTTAGTGCATCTTGCTTTAGCTTCTAAAAATATTTTTAGAATAGTTTAATATCGAATACCGAACAGATGAATTTTGAATAATGAAGTGTATTTCTTATCCATATTAACATCTATCATATTTTACAGTACTTCTTAATTCATTATTCCTTGTTCTACATTCGATATTGCATTATGCAAAACGAATTTTATTCGTAGCTAAACCTGTGGCACTTTCAGTCCATAGTGGTTTATTCAGCTGTAAGCCAAATGACCCAAGCAATGACCTGAGTGAATGAATTGAAAAAAAAAGTCATAGGATGAATGTTTGCTTTAAATCACACGAGTGGGCTCGTGCTGGAGCTGTTTTTTTTTGAAATGAGAAAAAAAGCTCTTTCAAGCTAGCTTTTTTTTTCAAAACGACGAAAAATCTACTGTGGTTTTGTGTTTTATCTTACCTAGTTTAAAATCCTCTGTATGACTTTTCAACATTGAGATTCGAGCGTTTTATTGAATGTCATTTTTTTAAAGTTTTTAAACCACATGAGAAAACTCGTATTTTTACCCCGGAATAAACCTGACCAGCGAAGGGTTAAACGAAAGCCATATCTCTTGTTCTTGCTTGTATTTATGTGAGGAGTATGCTTCTGAAGTTACTGCAACGTAAAAAATAATACCCGTATCAACAACCAATTCAAAACCAAAACGTGCGGGTATTATTTCTTGTATAATCCCTTTAAAGTTGTTTTGCGAATTATTAGTAGTGGGTTCGGCAGAAAGTAATATGTTCTTTTGTCCAATTAGTACATGACCATTTTTTGCTTTGTGTTTTGTGAGTATCTCAAATGCTATTCTTTCTGTAATGCAGGCTTTTGTGGTTTCTTTATCTGCTTGTAACTCAAGCTTTGCTGCATAAAAATTCTTAATACCTCCAAAGTGCGCTACAAATTTATTTTTTGGGTGCTGAAATACTTCAGCTGGGGTTCCAACTTGTATAATTTCGCCATTATGCACAATTGCTATTCTATGAGCTAGTGAAATAGCCTCTTCGTAATCGTGTGTTACATGTACAATTGTTTGTCCATTTTGGTTTAGCCTGCGTAATATAGTCCTAAGCTCTCCCTTTAGGCTTACATCAATAGATGAAAGAGGCTCGTCTAAAAGTAACACATCTGGTTCCAAAGTTAGGGTCCGTGCTAATGCTACTCTTTGTTTTTCTCCACCTGAAAGGGTTGTGATAGAGCGTGATAATAGATTGTCGATATTTAAATCGCAAGCTAATTGCTTTAGCTTATTTGCAACAATCTCTTTTTTAACTTTTCTGATTTTTAGAGGATATATAATATTTTCTTTAACTGTTAAGTGAGGAAAAAGTGCAAAATCTTGAAAAACTAAGCCTACTTTTCGCTTTTGTATATTGCTTCTGCTTATATCGTTATTTTTTAGAATGATTTCACCTTGGGCTTGCCTTACAAGTCCAGCAATACATTCCAAAATAACTGATTTTCCGGCTCCCGATTCGCCAAGCAGCATAAAATATTCGCCTTTGTTTACAGATAAATTGATATTGCTAAGAGCAAAATCCTGAAATTTTATATGGAGATTATTTATTTTAAGCATTCTTTGTTTTATTAGATAGTGAGCGCAATAAAATAAAAAACACCAAGCAAACAGCTATGAATATAAGAGCAACTGGCCGAGCATATTTTAAGCCAAAAGCCCCAAAACGGTCGTATATCATAACTGGAGTTATCATAGGGTGATAAGCAATAATTACAACTGCGCCAAATTCGCTCATGCCACGTGCAAACATCATTATTAAACCAGAAACTATACTGCGTTTTGCCAAAGGTAGCGATATTGTAAAAAACGATTTTAATGGAGATGCACCTAAGTTTTGTGCAGCTTTCTCTAATCGTTCAGGAACTTCGGCAAAACCATCGCGTGCAGCATTTATTAAATATGGTAAGCTTACAAAAGCCATGGCTATTACAATTCCATTTATGCTACCCGGGAATTCAAGTCCGATTAATCCTCCTGCTTTGCCAATAATACCTTGTTGCGAAATTATAGTTAGCAAAGCAATGCCTGCTGCCGAATGTGGTATTACAACTGGTAAATCTACTATTCCCATAATTATTCTTTTTCCCCTAAAATTTTTGCGGGCAAGTAAATAGGCTAGGGGTATGGCGAAAATTGAAAATATTAAAGTAGCCATCATGCTGGACCATAGTGTTATTCCAATACTACTAGTTACATCTTTATCTGCCAGGGTTTCTGTAATTTCAGCTGACGATGAATGTAGTAATAGCCCAATTAATGGTGCTACTATAAATAGCAGTATAATACCTCCTAAAAAAGTAAATAGTAATGTTATGCCTTTGTTTTGATACATGTAAATAATTAAAATATTGGTAGTTATACCAATTGTATAACAAAATGCGCCTTAAGCTAATTTTGCTTATTACAATGGTAAATGCCGATATAAATTTGATAGCCTTAATTAAACAGAGTGAAATTTAAGGATCAAATCAAATAATAATCGGTATAAATATACGTAAGCAATCTTAAAATATTATATTCATAGGCATAAAAAAAGCACCCCTTGCAGAGTGCTTTTCATATTTCCGAACTTGTATTCTTATTTTTTATTCTTTTTAGTAGGCTCTTCTTTAATAATTTCAGCATCGGTAATTTTTGGTTCAGCTGGTTTTGTTTCAATCGAAGCTTCTTTTTTTTCTGTTCCCTTTAAGTAATCAGGTAATTCCATTCCAGCCATTTTAAATAAATCGTTTAATGGAGGTAAAGAACCCATCATACCTTTCATAAAATTAGCTGTAGATGTTCCACCATCTTTGCTTCCACCATTTTCCCAAACAGTTACTTTATCAATTTTAATGTTCTTAATTGCTTCCACCTGAGTTTTAACCAGTTCAGGCAATTTGTCGGCAATCATTAGCATTACTGCATCTTTTGAATCGTTACCAGCAGCTTTAACAAGTTGGTCAAAACCTTCGGCTTGCTTACTAAGTATTTCGAAAATACCTTTCGCCTCAGCTTCCATTTTCATGTAAATAGCATCGGCATCACCTTTTGCGTGTCGGCGTGTTTGTTCTGCAATTGCCTCGGCAGCAATTTCCACTTTTTCTTTATCAACTTGTGCTGGTACAACTATATTTGCTGTTTGAGTTGCTTTGTCACGTGCAGCTCTTTGGTCTTCGGCTTTTTTCTCCGATTGGTATGCTTCTTCTAAAGCTTTAGCTTGACTAACTTTCTCTGCAGCAACCGCTTTTCTTTCTGCTTCTGCCTCCATCTCTCTACGAATAGCATCAGAATTGGCAATGGTAATTTTTGCAGTATTTTCACCTTCAACTGCAGTTGCATCTGCAGCAGCAACATTTACACGCTGGTCTTGCATTGCATTTGCTTCACCAATTGAACCATCACGATTTTTCTCGGCTACACTTTTCTTAGCATCGTTAATTGCTTTTGCTGCGGCCTCTTTACCTAGTGCATTAATATATCCCGATTCGTCGTTAATATCTGTAACGTTTACATTAATAAGCTTTAAGCCAATTTTTTTCAATTCGGCTTCAACATTCGATGATACAGCAGCTAGAAATTTATCACGGTTACTATTAATTTCCTCAATGTCCATTGTAGCAACAACAAGTCTTAATTGACCAAAAATAATGTCTTTGGCAAGATTGCTAATATCGTCTTGAGATAAACCAAGTAAACGTTCAGCAGCATTGGTCATTGTTCCTGATTCTGTAGAAATACCAACTGTAAATCTTGATGGTACATCAACTCTAATGTTTTGCTTACTTAAGGCGCTAGTTAGGTTAATCTCAATAGATAATGGTGTTAAATCAAGAAAAGAGTAATCTTGAATTATAGGTATAATAAATGCAGCACCACCGTGAATACACTTGGCAGAGCGTGATTCATCTGAACCGCTTTTTCCAACTTTTCCATAAACTACTAAAATCCTGTCCGATGGACATCTTTTATATCTTTTAAATAACGCTACGAGCAGAGTAAATATTGATACGACTGCTACAGAGACGAGTATTATAAAATATTCTCCCATTTTAATTAATTTTTAAGGTTATAAACTACTTGGTTTTACTAATAATATTTCGTTGTTAATTACATTGGTAACTTCAACAATTCCACCTGTTTTTATGGCTTCATTGGCATCCGTCATTGCATCTAAGGTTTGCATGCCTTGCACTTGAATTTGCACTTTCCCTAAACCTTCACGTTTAGCGGGTATAGTTAAGTAAACACTGCAGGTTTTCCCAATGGCATTGTTCACGTTTAAGCTGCCATCGTCGGTTAACTTTGCCATAAAGAAAACTATAGATGCCATTATAGTCATCATTAGCAAACCAGCAAAAAATGAAATTACCGTTGATAAACCTACTCCTAAGCCAGCATCTATACAGACAATACCTGTCCAACCATAGATAGTGAAAAAAGCAATGAGGTTTTTAAGTGATAAAAATTGAAAATCAATTCCTGAGTCTCCTTCAATTGCTGCATCAGCATCACCATCTGCTTCAACTTCATCAAAATCGCCACCAAAAAAGGTAAGTACAATTTGAATTAGGAAAAGTACGGTAAAAGGGATTGCAATAGCCCAATTGATTTTTTCGAATAGTAGCATATCCTGCCACCATGTTGACATAGTTAGTAACATAGGTTGAAATTTTAATTGATTGTTGAAAGTACAAAAAATAAACTTGAAAGCAATTGTGGTACCAGTTTTTGCTGTTATTTATATGTGTTCTACACAACGATACTTTATGACGGTAGGGAAGCCGTTTTGTTACATTGAAAATGTAATTATTATAGTTTAGGTCTATGTTTTTCAAAATATGTGTAAATATATGATGCTTGTATCTGTGTCACCAGTGTTTTCTTTTTAATATTATTGTTAACAATTCAAATTGTGTCCTTCGTATTGTGAATAAGTTGCTTAAGAGCTGTAAATTGAATGTGCGAAACGGATATTATTTACCAGACATTGCAAAAGGCTGCAAATAAGTTGGTAGAATATTGTAGTAAGGGTTTTTACATGGCTTTGTTGAAGGTTGCCCATTTTTTTTCATTAATTTAATTCCTACCCTATCGGTAAAGAAAAACTTTAGAAATTTTTCAGCCAGTTCTGGGTTTGATGAATTTGCAAGCTGAGTTATTCCATACACCATTGGCTCGCCATAAATTTTTATTTTTTCTCCGGGTTTTTTTCCCGATACCTCAGTGCTTACTATGTTATAGAAAGATGTTAGTTCGTTTTTCTTTAAATTCAAACTATCGGGCAGTATCAAGTGTTTTAAATTGTGCTGCTCGGCAACCGAGCGGTAAAGAAATATATAGTCTAATACTTGTGTTTCAAGCAAAGCTATTAAATCAACTTCTTTTGGTCTAATATGTTGCTTGTTTTTTGCTAATATCGAATCGGAAAAGTAAGGTCGTTCAAAATATATGTTTGCAAGTTTTGTACATAGTACAGCTCTGTAACCGCATGGGTCGGTATTTGGATCCGACCTTCCGTAATTTACATCGGGGCGTAATAAAATATCAGGCCAGTTTTTAAGGTTAATGCTATTCTGAAATTTCGATTTTTCGGTATAAACAATTGCCATTTCATTGGTGGCAAATTTTAAATTCCAATTAGCATATTCGGGAATAAGTAGGTTGTCAATTACCTTATAATCTGCCGATGCCATTATATCGCAAGGCTTATTTAAATCGCTTATTTTTCGGGCGCAGGTTCTACTGCCTGCAGCCTCAAGTATTACTTTAGTATTGGGGTTTTGCTGTTCAAACTTTTTTGCAATTTGTTTAAATGGAACAGATAAACTTCCGGCATGAAAAATAATAAGCTTGTTGCTTTGCTTGTTGTTGATGCACGAAGGAAATAAAATGCCAATCAAAATAATTAGTAAAAAAGGAACTAGGCGCATTTAATTATTTATAACAGAAAAGAATTTTTTAGTTATTTTACTTATTGCAATGTCAAATTCTTCGCGCAGTTCATTATGTGCATCAATTAGTTTTTCTCCATCTTCGGTAAGTAGAGTTTTTCCACCGTGTGCTCCACCTCTTTGCCTGTCAAGTAGTTTTATATCAAGTCCTTTTTCAATATCTTCAATATTTCCCCAAGCTTTACGGTAGCTAACTCCCATTTCATCAGCAGCGGCTTTTAGCGAACCGGTCTCTTTAATTTTTTTAATTAGTTTAAATCCGTAATGATTAATTATGGAGCCTTTCTTTTTGTGCTCTAATCTAATGGAGTAATCTAGAAAAATGTCGTAGTATTTTGAACCTTTTGAACCTGCCATAATTTTAATATTTATTAGGAAGGAAATTTACAAATAAGATTTAAAATAATTTAGTAGTTGGAAGAAAATATAGAAAATTGTGATTAGAAGATGTGTGAAGTTTGGAATTGAAAGACTTTGTTTATGATATTTTTCTTTAAAAATGAGTTAATTGCAATAATTCAAGTGCTAAATGGTGTGAATAAGTGGCATCTAAATTATTGCAATTATTTTTTTAGACAGTATCTATATTAGTGGTACGTTAATATTTTGTAATACATAGATAGTAACATGTATACATGTCGAATATTTATTTAAATATTTAATAATCAACATGGTAATATTTAGTCTAAGATTTGTTATCTATAATCTAACAATCTATTATTAGATAGTACACTGTGCTAATTACTACTTGTACAAGCAGCGATAAGCAGTGTCACTATTTAGCTTTACCTTGAACTTAACATCTTTGTCAACTATAAAAGTCTCGAAAGGTTTGTAAGTAAACCATTCGTTACTACCAGGTAATTGAACTGTCATTTCGCCCGAAGTTACTGTCATGTGTTCAACTGTAGTTGTGCCAAATTCGTATTCTCCTTTTGCCATTACGCCAATTGTAGCAGCACCATCGTTTGAGTCAAAGGCTATAGACATTACTTTACCTTCGAAATATTCGTTTGTTTTAAACATATCTAAATTTATTTAAGTTTTTACAAAAATAAAAATTATTGATTGTAGTGCTTCTGCTTTACTGTTAATACCTCTATGTTTTGAAACACATGTATATATTGCTAGTGTTTAGGCGTAATTAGAGCCTCTTTTAAAACGACAAATGCTGTGCTGCTTTCGCCTTAACTTTTAAGCAAGCGTAAAGGTAAACACCTAATATATAAAGGTATATAAAATTGTGCTCACTGTATTTTCAAAGAATTGACTTAAAAAAAATAATTCTCAAAAGGTCATTAGTTCTCAAAAAGTTGATTAAAGTCAATAAATAATAAAAACAGATAGCTTACATTGCGAATGGTAAAAAAATACATAACGAAGTTTTTTCGTCATAGTATTTATAAAAAAAACCAATTGCTTAAAACTAATTAGTGAGAATTTGGTTATAGGTGTAATTTATAATGAATCTAAATAACAAAAAAATGAGTAATAATTTTAATATTGTACCACCTGCACAAAACGAGCCTGTTTATAGCTATGTTGCAGGCACAAAAGAAAGAGAGGAGTTGTCGCATACACTGGAATGCTTTAATAATAGTATTACTGAGATTCCTATGGTAATTGGTGGAAAGGAAGTGAAAACGGACAACAAAGTAGATATACACCCTCCACATAATAGGATGCATAAAATTGGTTTTTACCACCGTGGTAATCAAAAGCACCTTAACAAGGCAATTGATGCTTCCTTAGCGGCTAAACATGAATGGGAGAATATGCCATGGAAAAGCCGTGCTTCTATATTTTTAAAAGCTGCTAATTTAATAGCTGGTCCATATAGGTATCGTGTTAATGCAGCAACAATGATAGGGCAATCGAAAAATGCTTATCAGTCGGAAATTGATGCTGTTGCTGAAATGATAGACTTTTTTAGGTTTAATGTTCGCTATATGACTGAAATATTTGAGCAACAACCTAACTCTAATTCCTTAAATTGGAATAGATTAGAGCAAAGACCTTTAGAAGGGTTTGTTTTAGCAATATCGCCATTTAACTTTACATCTATTGGTGGTAATTTGCCAACGGCACCTGCTATGATGGGAAATACTGTTGTATGGAAACCCGCTGAGAATCAAATTTATTCGGCAAGGTTAATTATGGAGATTTTGCAGGAAGCTGGTTTGCCCGATGGAGTAATTAATATGGTTTTTGTATCGGGTAAAGATACTGCTGAAGCTTGCTTTACACATCGCGATTTTGCTGGAGTGCATTTTACTGGTTCTACAGGCGTGTTTCAAAATATATGGAAAACCATAGGTAATAATATTCATAATTATAAAAGTTATCCAAGAATTGTAGGCGAAACAGGTGGGAAGAATTTTGTAATGGTTCATGAATCGGCCAGACCAAGTCAAGTAGCTACTGCCATTACTCGTGGTGGATTCGAATATCAAGGACAGAAATGCTCTGCAGTAAGCCGTGTTTATATACCTAAAAACTTTTGGCCAACAATTAAGAAAGAAATAGAGTGCGACTTAGATGCTATGAAAATGGGTGCACCTGAAGATTTTGGAAACTTTGTGAATGCAGTTATTGATGAAAAATCGTTCGATAATATAAGTGGCTATATCGATAGAGCGAAAAAATCGGAGGAATGTGAAATAGTTCACGGTGGAAATTACGATAAGACGAAAGGATTCTTTATTGAGCCTACCGTTATTCTAACTACTAATCCGCATTACGAAACTATGGAAGAGGAGATTTTTGGACCCGTAGTTACTATTTATCTTTACGAAGACAATAAATTTGAAGAAACACTGCATCTTATAAATGAAACATCGGAGTATGCTTTAACTGGAGCAATTTTCTCTAAAGACCGGAAGGCAGTTGATTTGGCATCTGATATATTAAAACATGCCGCTGGCAACTTTTATATTAACGATAAACCAACGGGTGCGGTAGTAGGTCAACAACCATTTGGTGGTGGTAGGGGTAGTGGAACGAACGATAAGGCAGGGTCAATGCTTAATTTATTGCGTTGGGTTTCGCCACGAACAATTAAAGAAAACTTTTTGCCCGACAATAGTTTTAAATACCCGTTTTTAGACGAATAGCCTTTTAGGCATTACCATGAAGTAAATTAAGGGTGTCCTAAAATGGATGCCCTTTTTTGTTTTTACTATTATCTTAAATATGCAGATAGCTAGTTAAGGTGCTGGTAATCATCGGTTGAGTAGTGAAACGGAAGTGAAGTGAATACATATCTATATTGTTGTTAATTAGCAAACTAATCCGATGATTTGTGGATATTTGGTATTATTTAAATCATATTTAATTATCTTTGGCAACCTTTAATTATATGTAATGACAAAGAAAAACTATATTGTATTAATTGTTATCCTTTTAGTTGGGAGTGTTCAAGCACAACAACCACTTGAATTAGTTTTGCAAGAAAGAGGCGAGGTGGTTGTAAGTGTGGAATGGGAACATTTAAAGAATATTGAGAACATAGAATCCTTATCTATTGAAATGCCTGTAAATGGGAAATCGATGGTTTACTTAAATGCGAAACAGTACAATTATTTTATTGAAAATAATATACCATTTGTTCCTGAAGTAGCTCCCTCTTTTTTATATAAAGCTAAAATGGCAAATGACCAATCTGAAATGTCAAATTGGGATGCATATCCAAGCTATGAGGTTTACTTAGATTTAATGGAGCAATTTACCAAAAAATTTCCTGATTTGTGCCAAATAGATACTATTGGTTATTCTACGAATAAACGATTATTACTGGCTTTGAAAATTACTGCAAACATTAATAATAGCAATGCTAGACCTGAATTCTTATATTCATCGTCGATGCATGGTGATGAACTTGTGGGTTATGTATTAATGCTAAGGCTTGCCGATTATTTGTTGAATAATATGGACAATGAGCAAGTGGCTAGTTTAGTAAATAATGTGAATATTTATATTAATCCATTAGCAAATCCCGATGGTACTTTCTATACTAGTAATTCAACAGTATCTGGTGCCAAACGATTTAATGCGAATTTTGTTGATATAAATAGGAATTTCCCCGATCCTAAACGAGGCGATCACCCAGATGGTGAACAATGGCAACCAGAAACTGTGGCTATGATGAATTTTATGGAGAAGCATAATTTTGTTTTATCTATGAATCATCACGGAGGAATAGAAGTAATTAATTACCCTTGGGACACATTTTCAAAAAGACATGCCGATGATGAATGGTTTAAATTTATAAGTCGTGATTATGTAGATACAGTTCATGCCATTAATGATACCTACATGACCGATTTATCGAATGGTATTACAAATGGATATGATTGGTACGAAGTTGCCGGTGGCAGACAAGATTATGTGAATTATTTTCTCCGTGGACGTGAGATTACATCTGAATTAAGTACTGTGAAATTACCTGATGCTGGAACATTGCCAGATTATTGGAATTATAATTACAAATCTCTGCTTAATTATATAAATCAGGCTTTATATGGTGTAACTGGTTTTGTTACCAATTCGTTGGGAAACCCGTTAAAAGCAACAATTACAATACCCAATTATGACGAAGATAGCACCCATGTTCGAACACAAGAATCGGGGGTTTATTATCGATTTCTAAAGGGAGGGAAATATACTATGGTTTTTGAAGCTGATGGCTACGAAACAAGAGAATTTACAGATGTTATTGTTGAGGATTTTATGCAAACAGAATTATCCGTTATTCTTAAAAAGCATACTGGAATTAACGATGCTAAAGTGTTAAGTGCAAATATTTATCCTAATCCTGCTAACGAATTAATTAATATTGAATTTTCTGAATATGTAAATAATACTTCCCAAATTGCTATCTACAACGTGCTAGGCAAACAGGTGCATTATAGTGTAAATGAGTCAAGCAATATTTTTAAGATTAGCATACGTGGCTTTAGTCCTGGAATATATCATATTAGCATTAGGAATGGAGTAAATTCAGTTTCAGAAAAGCTAATAATTAACTAGTTTTTTTGCCAAAGCAATTAGCTTCTGATGCTATATTATTTCCTTTATTATTTATATTTGCTCGTACTTTAAAAACCTAATCTCATATTTTTATAAAATGAATAATATTAAAATACTACCAATAACTATTTTAACCTTGATAATCGTTTTTGCTCCTAAAATATTAGAGGCTCAAAAAAGAAAAGAGATACCTCCTGAGGCTCCAAAACTTATTATCAGTATTGTTATTGAAGATATG
>JAUXEM010000163.1 GCA_030620515.1 Salinivirgaceae bacterium | reverse complement strand
TTATATTTTCAACTAAATTCCGAACAGAAATAGGTTTACCATTACAACAATTTATAGTTCCTGTAACATTATTTTGAACAGCTATTTTTTCTAAATAGTCAGCCGTTTCTACTACATGAAGATAATCTCTGAGTTGTTCTCCTCCAGACATATTAAAGAAGGAATCTTCATTATTTATAGCCTTTAATAATTGAGGAATTAGTGATTTCTCATTTTGACCATCTCCGTACATATAAAACAATCTCACCCATTTAAAATTAAATGAATTTTTTGTTTTTAATTGATAAATTAGTTTATGTAGTGAATCTTTAGCAATAGCATAATAAGTCTCAGGACAAGTAGGGAAGTTCTCATTGAGCTGACCGTTTTGCATCCCGTACTCTTGGCATGTCCCTGTTACTGTAATATTATTCATTCCATTTTCAACTAAATTTCTTATAAATGCTTCTTGATTTAAAAGATTATCATCTATATGGACTCTGCTTTTAAAGTTTGGCAATCCGCTCCAAGCCATGTGAATAAGAGCCTCAGGCTTATTAAAATATTGAAACAGATTACTATTGATAGTATTTGATATATTAAAAGGTTTCCATTCTACATCATTGTACCAAGGAACATTTGATATTATCTCATTTTCTAGATGAGTACAAATAACGGAATGGTTTCTTTTAATCAGCTGGGCTACAACAAATTTACCTAAAAAGCCAGTTGCTCCTGTTACTAGAATTTTCATATGCCATTAATATTATAGCTAATTTTCAAATATTTTAAGTTCTGGTATTGCAACTACAAATTTACTTCCCCAATCAAGAACGTAATTATGTTGTTTCAATATTTCTTCTTTTATATTCCATGGAAAAATAATAATGTAATCAGGCTTGTTTTTTTTCAATTCAGAAGAATCAACAATAGGAATGTGACTACCAGGTAAAAACTTACCTTGTTTGTAAGGTGAAGCATCAACACAAAAATCAATCATGTCATTTTTTATACCACAATAATTAAGTAATGTATTCCCTTTGGCTGCAGCACCATAAGCGGCAATTATTTTACCTTCTTTTTTTTTCTGAATTAAAAACTCAAGAAATTCTAGCTTAACTTTCTGAACTTTTCCACTGAATGATTTATAGGTTTTCAATTGGTTTATGCCAAATCCTATTTCTTTGTTTATTAGTTGGATAACACTTGAGTCAATAGTTTTTGAATTATCCTCTTTGTGCTTTGCATATATTCTCAATGAACCACCATGTGTTGGTATTTCATCAACATCAAATATACTTAATCCACAATTTTCAAAAATACTTTTAACAGAATATAGTGATAAGTATGAAAAGTGTTCATGATATATTGTGTCAAACTGATTCTTTTCCAAAAGATTTAAAAGGTGAGGAAACTCCATTGTAATCACACCTTTTGAAGATAATGCGTATTTTAACCCTTTAACAAAATCATTAATGTCGGGAACATGTGCTAGTACATTATTACCAACCAAAAGATTGGCTTTTCTATTTTTAAATTGCCTACAAGCAAAATCAAAAGTGAAGAAATCAATAATAGTGTTTATTCCTTTTTCTATGGCAACATCAGCAGTGCTTTTAGTTGGCTCAATACCGAGAACAGGTATGTCTTTTTCAATAAAATATTGAAGTAAGTATCCATCATTTGAGGCAATTTCAACAACTAAATTATCTGAGTTTATGTTAAAACGCGAAGTCATATTTAGAGCATAAGATTTTGAATGCTCTAGCCAACTTGAAGAATATGAAGAGAAGTATACATATTCATTGTTAAAAATATCAGATGATTTTTTAAATTCATCTATCTGAACTAAAAAGCAGTTTGAACAAATAAACACTTTTAATGGGTAATAGACTTCAGCATTACTTAATTGCTGCTTAGTTAACAAATCATTTGAAACAGGGCTGTTTTGTAAATCTACTAATATGTTTTCTAGTTCTGTCTGACAATGTCTACACTTCATGATTTAAAAACCTTTAAAATTTTCATCTAACAATTTAAAATTTTCATCTCTCTCAGAAATATTTATTGGAGGATAAGGCCATTTGATATTAATTCTAGCATCATTATGCTTAATACCATCTTCTGCATTTGAATTATATGATTCAGTATGTAAATATAATAATTCAACATCATCAGTTAATGTTTGAAATCCATGCGCAAAACCTTCTGGAATTACAATCATCTTATCATTTATAGCATTTAGCTCAACTCCATGCCATTGTAAAAAGGTTTCAGAGTCTTTTCTTAAATCAACCAACACATCAAAAACACTTCCCTTTAAGCATTTAATAATTTTTATTTCACTAAAAGGAGGATGTTGAAAATGCATGCCCCTTATTGTATTATTTTTCTTTGTAATTGAGAGATTAATTTGAACAATGTTCTTGCCATTTAGGACATTGTTAAATTTTTCACTGCAGAATAATCTGTAAAATGCACCACGTTTGTCCTTGAAAGGAGTTAGGTGAGCAACTTTAAGTTCATCTAATGGAAGGTTTTTAAATTCTATCATTGTGTCCAAATTACTTTTTTGTTTATGCCCTCCTTAATATATTCGTCAAGTTGTTGCTGTGAAATAATGTTTTTTGAATCGTAAAAATCTTTATACCATTTTATTGTTTGTTCTATTGCCTTTTTGCCATCCCATAAAGGAGTCCAATTTAGTTTGTTTATAGACTTTGATGAATTAAGCTTTAGTATTTGAGTTTCGTGATATTTGTTTGTAGAATTGTTGGTTTCTTTGAATTTAACTTTGTCCCATTGTGTTTTCAATATTTCTGCAAGCTCTTTAACAGCTATTTCTTTGTTGTAGTTTGGACCAAAATTCCAGGCTCCGGAGAAATTCGTGTTTTCTTCAAGAAGTTTCTGCCCAAGTAAAAGATATCCACTTAATGATTCCAATACATGTTGCCATGGGCGCACGGCTGTTGGATTTCTTAGGGTAGTAATATTATTGCAAGCGGCATTTTTTACAATATCTGGTATCAATCGGTTATTTCCCCAATCACCGCCTCCAATTACATTTCCAGCCCTTGCAGAAGCAATTAATGTGTTGTGCTCAGAATTGTAATTCTTAATATTTAAGAATGAGTCACGATAAGAGTTAATAAGTAATTCGCAGCAAGCTTTAGATGAACTATAAGGATCATATCCTCCTAGTCTCTCATCTTCTGTGTAACCTGTTTTCTTTTCTGTATTTTGATATACTTTGTCTGTTGTAATTAATACAATTGCTTTTACATTAGAATTTTTGCGAGCAGCTTCAAGTACATTGAGTGTGCCCATGACATTTGTTTGGTAAGTATTTAAAGGGTTATGGTAGGATTCAATAACGTAGGGTTGGGCTGCTAAATGAAAGATTATTTCAGGATTTGATTTTGCTATTGTTTTTTCTAGAGTTTCATAACTGCTTAAATCCTCAATTATAGAATTTATCTCTGTATTCAGAATGTTGAAATGATTTGGTTGCGTATGAGGAGCAAGGGCATAACCAGTAACATGGGCTCCTAGTTTATTTAACCATAGAGATAGCCATGAACCTTTAAAACCAGTATGACCAGTAATAAGTACTTTTTTGTTATTATATATTTTATTAAAAAGTGGATTTGTTACCAAATTTTCCATTGTGCTTCTTTTTTATTCCACAATTCTTCAAGTATTACCTTATCTCTTAGTGCATCCATACAACGCCAAAAACCATAATGTTTATATGCGGCTAGTTGGTTCTGTTTTGCTAAATTCTCCAATGGTTCATCTTCCCACATTTGGGTATCAGAATTCTCTGCTAAAGTTTCAAAAACATCTTTGTTTAAAACAAAAAAACCACCATTTATCCAGTTTCCATCTCCTTGTGGTTTTTCCTGAAAATTAGTGACAATACCTTTTGAGTTTGTTTCCAATGCACCAAACCTTCCTTCAGGTTGTACCGCTGTCATGGTAACTAATTTATTGTTGTTTGTATGAAATTCTAATAGTTTGTTTAAATTTATGTCAGCAAGGCCATCTCCATATGTTAGCATAAATGTATCTTCCGAAATATAATGTTGAATTCTTTTAAGCCTACCACCAGTTTGAGTATCCACCCCAGTATCTACCAATGTAACTTTAAAATTATTACTGTCTGTTTTATGCACTTCAACCTCATTGTTTTTTAAATCGACTGTAACGTCAGAATTATGTAGAAAGTAATTCAAGAAATACTCTTTTATTTGATAACCCTTGTAACCTAAACAAATAATAAATTCATTAAATCCTTGGGCTTCATAGTTTTTCATAATATGCCACAAAATAGGTTTTTCACCTATCTCAATCATTGGTTTGGGTTTTAAGTGTGACTCTTCTGATATTCTAGTGCCAAGTCCTCCGGCAAATATTACTACTTTCATATTACAATTTTTGGGTTTCCCAGTTAAAAAGAGGTCTTATCATTCCATCAAATTTACCTTTGTAGTTATTTCGAGTAATTGAATCTAAATCATCAATTACATCAAAAGTGAATGCATTATAATCGTATGCATGGACAATTAGCGGTTCCAATGTTGATAGTGCAACACCCACTTTATAGCTACCTTCATTGAAAAAGTTGGAAGGAATTTTTAGTATACTTTTATAATTACCAGGATCTTTTGGAATTTCATGGTTTGGATTTACACTCACAAATAGCTTTTGACCAGTTGATGTGAAAATGTGAATGTTTGGAATCGGTTTAATGCCTGATTTAATTATTTGGTAATCAAGTTCAAGTTCTATTTCATTATTTACCTTTAATACCTTTGAATTTGTTATGCCTATTTTTAGCAATTTTACACTTTCATCTTGAAAAGCAGGTTTTAAGGTATCCCATTTCTTTTCAGCAGCAATTGACTTATTTTCAAATGTATACTTTGATATAGTATCTTCTGCATTACCATTAAATAATAGATTTCCATTTTTAAGTAGAATACCTTTGTTGCAAAGAGAATCAATCGCTCCCATATTATGGCTTACAAATAGCACCGTTCTTCCACCTTTTGCAACCTCATCCATTTTACCCAAACATTTTTTTTGAAATTCAGCATCTCCAACAGCAAGCACTTCATCAATAATTAGTATTTCAGGTTCAAGGTGGGCTGCTACGGCAAAAGCCAAGCGCACATACATGCCACTAGAGTAGCGTTTTACAGGAGTATCTAAAAACTTACCAATCCCCGAAAAACCAACAATTTCATCAAACTTGCTTTTTACTTCTTTGCGGCTCATACCTAATATTGTGCCGTTTAGGTAAATGTTTTCACGCCCGGTTAATTCAGGATGAAAACCTGTACCAACTTCTAAAAGGGAAGACACACGTCCGTTCATGGTGATTTTTCCAGTGGTGGGATAGGTAATTTTACTCAGTAGTTTTAATAGCGTGCTTTTTCCAGCTCCGTTTCGCCCTATAATACCAACAGCTTCGCCTTGTTTTATTTCAAAATTTATATCGCGTAAAGCCCAAAATTCTTCTTTAGCAGCTTTTTCTTCGTCGCTTAGCATCTTTGAGATGCTTAGAGACTTTCGAAAGGTGTTGCTTAGTGTTTCACGCAGCGAACCACTGGTACCCGAACCAATTATATATTTCTTACTTAGGTTTTCTACTTTAATCGCTATACTACTCATTGTGCAATTCTAATCAATTATTTTCCAATATCCTGTTTTTCTTCCCCCAACACGTTCTATTTTATTCTTCTTTTGTAAATTTTCCAATACTCTTTGCACAGTTCTGCTATTTATTTTCAGTTGCTGCGCAATAATATTTGCTGTAATAGTTTGATTTTCTATAATTAGTTCTATTACTTTTTCTTCCCTGTCTTTTGCGACAACCTTTACGACATCTTTTACGACATTTTTTACGACATCTTTATTGCTTTTTATAGTTAGCCAAACCGAATCAGAGAATTTAAAAGTGCATAAATTACCATTTGCTTTACAAGCATTAGTAACACGCTTAATCCCCGTGCCGGCTTTCTCCATATATATTGTTCTCGACAATAAGTCAGCCATTAAGCGATTTCTTGCTTCACTTCGTTTACCAAATTCTTTTTCTGGAAAGAGTAATTCACCCTTGTTATTAATAATTATTTTATCATTTAGCTTTTCTATAGCAATAGTATCTCCTAAAAAATAGTCGAAATGTATAAGGGCATTAACTATAGCTTCGCGATATGCTTCAACAGGATATTCTGGATATTCTTTTCGTTTAATATCTTTTATTTCATAACGAACCGGAACTCGTTCTTTCAAATATTCCACTGCAAACTCAATATTGCCTATTATACCTTTATCCACAACTTTCTTGTCAAGAATATCAATTCGCTTTTCGTCATTAAAATGAACACAGCGTATTTTCGAACTTATAATATACTTAAAGGGTTCTTTTGCAAAAAATAACACACCTGCATTAGTAAAGCCTTCGCTGCTAAGTACTCTTAAATTCTTTAGCAAATCTTCGCGCGCCATGGTATTAGATATACTTGCTAATTTTAGATAATATTCAAAGCGGTCGTTATCAAAATCTTTCCAGTTAAAATTAGAACAAATTTGTTCGTCGAAACGTATCTTTCCCGATTTTATAGCCAAGGCAAGCACCTCGTCTCTTGTCATTTTTTGCGAATTGGCTCCCATGCGCATAAAAAATCCCGATGAACAAGAGTAGGGTTTATTGCTGCCCTCTTTTACTTCAATTATTAATACCGTTTTTGTTTCGCTAAGGCTAATGGCAATTGAAGGGTCGCAATTGTGTGCCATATCCTGAATTTGCGATTTTAGTCTATTGCTTATTGTAGTACCTTTTATGTTTCCTGAATCTTCAATGCCTAAATAAATAAAACCACCTGAGGCATTTGCAAAAGCGACGATTTCTTTTGGCAAACTTTTATCAAAAGACTCTTTATACTCAATAAACTGCCCTTCGCCAAGTTCAATAATTTTTTCGATGTTTTTAATTAGCAAGTCCTTCATTAAATATGCTTACATATAATTGCAAATATAGCTTTAACTACGGAATTAAGTAATACCTTAGGTTTTGTTTTACACTAAATAGGAATTTGTTTGGGTTAATGCTTGTTTTTCAAAGAAAATACTCTCATTGCAAGGGAACGATGAAGCAGACCCACACCGTTCATTGAGTTTACCTGATTAACAACGAAGAAGAGCAGTCCCATAATATTGTAGCATACGACTAACTGATACAGAATATTTCATTTCCTTACATTCCGCCTGTCTGCACAGAAGTAGGTTTGTAATTACCCCAATCCGAGAGTGTCACTGCGAACGACGAAGGAGTGTGGCAGTCCACCCACACTATCGATGGGTCTCTGCGAGGAACGAAGCAGTCTGTTTGCGGCAGAGTATCAATCAACAGATTACTTCTCTAGCCTCAGGCTAGATCGCAATGACACACTAAATAATATCCGCCATTACCCTTTCCACTTTCTTAAAATACATAAGCGAGGTAATAAACAAAACAGAAACAATGCCAAGAGAAATAAAAGTGTAGGGATTAATACTACCTTGCCCGATAATGCTCCACCTAAATCCTTCAACAACACCCACCATAGGGTTTAAGCTATAATACAGCAAGTGGTACTTTTCAGGAATATATAGCGTTGAATAAGCCACAGGTGTAGCGTATAATCCAATCTGGATTAAGAAAGGAATTACATGCATAAAATCGCGATAGCGAATAGTAAGGGCACTAATCCAAATACCCACTGCCAAGGCTGCAATTATAGCCATAAGTAAAAAGAAGGGCAAATACCAAATGTGGGCCGATGGTACAACGCCATACCACACCATGGCAGCAATCAGTAATAAAAAGGTAATAGTAAAATCAACAAAGCCAACAAAAGCCTGGGCTAAGGGTAAAATAAGGCGTGGGAAATAAATTTTTTGAATCATACTTTGGCTATTAATTAATGAGCGTCCAGCTTGACTAACCACGAAGGAAAAGTATGTCCATGCTACCATTCCTGTTAATGCAAAAATAGGGTAGGGAATTCCTCCTGTATCTACCTTTATAGCCCTGCCAAATACAAAGCTAAATATTACCAAGGTAGCCATGGGCTGCAAAAAAGCCCAGAAAAAGCCCAAAAAAGTTTGTGCATAACGCACCCTGTATTCACGATAAGTAAGTGTTAAAAACAAATCTTTATAACGGATTAGTTCACGTATATCAAGAATTTTGAATCTACTTTTTGTATCAATGGTACTTTGCATCTTTTCAAATTAAATATGATATCTTCTGTACAAAGAAAGTTAAATTTTTACAGAACAATACTTCTCAATTCGTTAATGTCGTTTAGTTAAGGTAAATAAGCTTTCACCACCTATGTGTCACTGCGAGCAACCCTCTCCATCAAGTGTCACTGCGAGGAAGTATGACGAAGCAGTCTGTCTTCGTCCACGAGTCACTGTCATTAAACCAAAGCAGTCTGCGTTATTGCAACATATTCCTTCTCTAGCCTGAGGCTAGGGAAGGTATCCGTTACCCTGAAAATAATGTGTCATTGGTAAGAAGTATGACGAAGCAGTCTTTTAGATTGATTCACAAAC
>JAUXEM010000237.1 GCA_030620515.1 Salinivirgaceae bacterium | reverse complement strand
TTTGGCGATAAAGGCGGAGGCAAGGGTAAATCGTTTTTATGCACCACCATGTTGAAACATGGTGTTATTCTCATCGTAATTGCAATATTTTTTAACCCGCAAAATTGGTAGTACCAACTTTTATAAGATATTTTCTAAACTCAAGTTTATTTATTGGAAAAATAAGCATTTTTCAAATTCTTATTCCTACAATCTACATTCTCTCTTCTTAATTTTATCTCGCTATGTCGCAAAGGATTTTTTATTCAATTTAGCTAGTTATTGGAACGCAATCCCGCATAGTTTTCCTTAGAGATCTTTGTGAATATGACTTTGAGTTCTTTGTGGTAAAACAGGTAACGGAAACCAGAGAACAGAATAAGGAAACTGTGGTTTTTCTATATTCTGCATTCTGACTACTATATTCTAACTCCTAGGAATAACTAACCGTTTTAATGTTCATAAATTCATACATGCCATAATCGCTAAGTTCACGACCATGTCCTGAATCTTTCACTCCCCCAAAAGGCAAGCCTGGTTCCGATTTTACCATATTATTTATAGCAACCGTACCTGTTTCTAATTTTTCGGCAAAAAAATTGGCTCTATCCATATCTGCTGTCCAAACCGATGCTCCCAAACCAAATTTTGTATCATTTGCTAAATTAAGCGCATCATTATCTGAACTAAATATTTGTATAGCAGCAACCGGTCCAAATATTTCATCTTGCCAAAGTGGCGAATCAATAGGTACATTTGTTATTAATGTTGGTAAATACATATTTTCTATATTATCATCTCTTTTGCCACCAACTAGGCATTTACCACCCATTATTAATGTTTCTTGTACCTGTTTTTCAATTTCTGAAACAGCATTATCGTTTACCATAGGTCCTAAAAATGTATTTTTATTTAGAGGGTCGCCAACAATAAAGTTCTCAATTAAAGCAACAAAATTACTTATGAATTCATCGGCAATATCTTCGTGCAATATAAATCGTTTAGCTGCAATACAACTTTGGCCAGCATTTAAAAATTTTGACAAAACGGCTAATTCTAATGCATGATTCAAATCGGCATCGTCAAAAACAATAAAAGGATCACTACCTCCTAGTTCCAATACAGTTTTCTTTATGTATTTTCCGGCAAGTGCAGCAATTTTACTTCCAGCTTCATTACTTCCAGTAAGTGTCACAGCTTTTACTATTGGCGATGCAATAACATCTTCTACTTGTTTATGACTTGCGAATAAATTTTGGAATAAGCCAATAGGAAATCCTGCTTTAATGAAAATACTCTCGATTGCTAAAGCACATTGAGGCACATTTGATGCGTGTTTTAGCAAGCCTCCATTACCAGCCATTACAGCAGGCACAATAAAGCGAAAGACTTGCCAAAAGGGAAAATTCCAGGGCATTACTGCAAAAACAACACCTAGCGGGTCGTAACTCACTTGGCTTACTTCCGCAGTAGATTCTACGCATCTGTCTTGTAAAAAACTGGGCCCTTTTTCTGCATAATACTTACATAGCCAAGCACATTTATTAATTTCGCCTAAAGATTGTGAAATTGGCTTGCCCATCTCAATAGTAATTAACTCTGCATATTCTTTTAAATTAAGAGTTAGTATATCGGCAACATTTAATAAGAGTTTTGCACGAGTTTTAAAACTTTCTGTTTTCCAATCTCTTTGGGTTGTATCCGCTAATTTTAATTTCTCTTGCAAAATAGTATCTGGTACATATTCAAATGTTCTTTGAACTTCGCCAATAAATGGATTTTTTGTTTGATAAGCCATATGATTAGTAATGAGTATCAAGTAATGAGTAATAAGTATCAGGTAATTAGCGTTAAAAATCAAAAGCACTCAATTTTTTCTTGATTCTTGATTCTTGCATCTAAATATCTGGTACATAATTAACTACAATCACTATTTTTATCAATAATGTACAATAATTTTTACATTGATAAAAGATTATTTCTATTTTATTTTAAGCATTGTAGCACCGTATCCATATTCTTGAAAAGAGGCATCATGATATTGCAAAACATTTTTCTTCTTATCAAGTTCCTTTCTCACTTCTAATTTAAGGGTACCATTCCCTACCCCATGTATAAAGACAACTTTTTTTGGTCCTTTCTTAATTGCCTCGTTCAAACGCATATGAAAATGTTCCATTTGGACTTCAAGAATTTCGCTATTAGATAAGCCTCTAAAGTCATCGAGTAATTCATGAATATGTAAATCAACTTCTAGAAGAGCTGATTCTTTTTCTTTTTTAGAAACAACTCTTGGCTTAGTTTCTTTATGTTCTTTTTCTTTCATAGCGCTTTCTAATTCTTTGCCAGAGATATTTAATTTCGAAAGCACATTTGCTTCGCTACTCACTACAGGTAACAAAATCGCATCTTCGTTAAAAAAATCGTTTTCGCTATAAGCATTCTCTTTATAAAAACGAACTGGGTTTATTTTAACTTGCTTTACAACAGGGTTAATTGCCTTGAAATCACCTTTTTTGTAAAAAATTAAATGGAATGTATAATCCGATATTGCATTTACAGATGCTAATCCTAGCGTTTCTGTCTGTTCCTTAGTATTTGCTTCTAAAACTCCTACAGCATTCGAGAATGTACTACCAAGCTCGTTCTCATTAATTACACTATACAGAACATTATAATTACTGTCGTTAATTAAAAAGATATTTAAGTCGGAGTTACCTGCTCTTTTTTGAGGAACAAATGCTAAAAACACATTTACATCGTTACCACTTTCCTTTACCTCAGCTACTTCTGGGTAAAAAATATTCTCTAAGTCAACAACTGCATCACTATTCTGCTGAGCAATTACTTCTGCAGCTAAATCCTGTTTAGGCTTTTCAATATACACTTCTGCCTCTTCTACTACCACTATTTCTTTAATAGCTATCGGTACATCAAATCCAGTTTCGTTTTCAACCATCACTATAAAGCGGTCAATTACTTTAGTAACAACACCACCGCCAACATCATTTAGAAATCTTACTTTATCGCCTGTTTTTATACTCATTTTGCTAAAAAAAAAATTAAATCATTTTATTGATTCGCAAAGTTAACTAATTTTGCATGCATTTTATTTTTTTTTAAAGCAATTGAAAGTAGTTGCTTAACTATTCATATTAAAAATGGTACTATTGCACTTTTAGTGGATAAAAGATTTCTTTTACTAGAAAATTAATTTAATAAAATTGAAGTTACATAGATTGATTGCCTTTGGCAGATTGATTAAGATTGATTCCCTGAACATTAACATCAATCTTATTCAATCTACATCAATCTCATAAATTTTAGTTATTTGATAATCCTAAAAACGACTTACCCACTAAAATGGAAGTAGAACCTTAAAAATAATAATAACTGATGCAGATTACTAAAAACATTGCCATAGAAGAATACACTTACGATTTACCTGATAGTAAAATTGCCAAATACCCACTTGGGCAAAGAGACAAATCGAAGTTATTAATATACAACAAGGGTAAAATAAGTGAGGATAAGTTTAATAACATTGCACTGCATTTACCCAAGAATAGTCTCTTGGTATCGAATAACACAAAAGTAATTAGGGCTAGAATTGAATTATTTAAGGAAACTGGAGCAAGAATAGAAGTTTTTTGTTTAGAGCCCTTTGCTCCATCGGACTATAACGTTTCTTTTGCGCAAACTAAGAAATGTGAATGGTTTTGTATTGTAGGTAATTTAAAAAAATGGAAACAAGGTAGCCTATCAAAACAAGTAGAAATAGATAAGCATAAAACTTTATTAACAGCTACTCGCATAAGATCACACGGCGAAGCACATATAATTGAGTTTAGTTGGGATAATGAAAACCTTACATTTAGTGAGATACTAGAATCCATGGGTAATATTCCAATACCTCCCTATTTAAATCGTAAATCGGAAGAATCGGATAATAATCGCTATCAAACCATATACTCAAAACACAAAGGGTCGGTAGCAGCTCCTACTGCTGGCTTGCATTTTACTGAAACGGTTTTTAACACTTTAAAATCCCGAAATATTAATCGTCATGAAGTAACCTTACATGTTGGTGCCGGAACCTTTAGACCTGTTAAAACGAAAACTATAGGTGAACATGAAATGCATTACGAGCAGTTTATTATTACCAAAGACACAATTCCAAATATTTTAAAAAATATTGGTAACATTACTGCAGTAGGCACCACCACAGTACGAACTCTAGAAAGTCTGTATTGGTTAGGAGTAAAACTATTAGATAAAAGAATAGAAAATAACTCTTTTGTATTACATCAATGGGAAGCTTATAATTTATCACAGAATATTAAAGCAAGTGATGCGTTGAATTACCTTCAACAGCACATAAATTCTCTTCAGGTTGATTACATTAGTGCTAGTACAGGCATTATGATTGCACCTGGCTACAAATTAAAAATTACAAATCAGGTAATTACTAACTTTCATCAACCACAAAGTACACTTCTTGTTCTGATTGGATCAATTATTGGAGAAAATTGGCATGAATTGTACAAACATGCTCTGAATAATAATTTCAGATTCCTTAGCTATGGAGATAGTTGTTTGATAATGCCATAAAAAAAAGGAGTAATACATATTACTCCCTTAAATTTTAAACACCCTACAATAACTTATTCTGCAGGAACTTCAGTTTCTTCAGCAACAGCCTCAATAGCAACTGTATCGGCTACAGCAACTGTATCAACAACGGTAGCAACTTCTTCTACAACTTGTTCTACAACTTCTTCTACAACTTCTTCAGTTGTATCATTTTTTACAGATGAGGTACAAGCGAACATACCAACCATAGCAACTGCTGCAATTGCAAGCATACTTAAACGTAATTTTTTCATTCGATAATTGTTTTAGTAGGTTTTCTATTTCTCAAATTTAACAATACATTCTGTCCTTTACAACACTGTTTGGATATTTTTTTTAAAAAAATGCATTTTTGTAGTAAAGCAACCTTATTTTTTTTAAATCATCTACCTCTTGTTATTGTGGAAATAATTAATGAAATTTGTTTTAACCTATTTTTTAAATCAAAAATTTAAAATATGAAAAAAGTAACATTAGTATTATTAGGTTTTGCAGCAGTAGCTTTTATGAGC
>JAUXEM010000205.1 GCA_030620515.1 Salinivirgaceae bacterium | reverse complement strand
TTTATTTTTTATTGAAAGCTATAATGCTATCTGTTACAAAACTATATATTTTTTTTAATTCTGGCGATGACAATTGCTCTAAATGACTTTGCATTACTTGCTTATTATTTCGGACAGCTGGCCCCGTTTGTGCCTGACTAGGAGATAGTTTCTGGACCTTCATGGCCGTTTCTACAATTAAAGGTTTTAAAACATCGAAGGTTATCCCTTTCTCATCAAGAATATACTCAGAAATAGTGTATAGATGATTCACAAAATTGTTAGCAAATACGGCTGCTAAGTGACAATGTTTTCGCTGTTCTGAACTCATGTCAACAACAGTATCTGAAATTTTAGCCCCTAGTGTATATAGTAATTCTTTGCTATATTTATTATTTGCCTCTATACAAAAAGGAATAGTTTTAAAATTAAGAGCTCGCTCTTTCGAGAATGTTTGTAAAGGATAAAATACTCCATAATTTTTAAACCGTTTAAGCACAGACATAGGAATACTACCTGCAGTATGCACAATTAAAGATGGTTCAAATTCTAGCCTATCCACAAATTCCTGAATAAAACTATCGGTTATACAAATTACATATAGGTCAGCGGTTGTATCAATGGCTTTATAATCGCAAATAGCTTCAGCAGAAACTGCATTTGCAAGCAACTCGGCATTAGCAACGGTATTACTAAAAACCTGCAAAATTGAAAACCCAATTTCATAAAGTTTTTGAGCTAAGTGCGTTGCTACATTTCCTGATCCAATGACAACAATATTTTGCATATTAAAAAAAACAGTTCGTCAAATATCTGTATATATTTGGCAATAATGGCGTTAGATAAGACTCATAGTTTTATCTAATGCGCATATTGTCAGTGTATTATTCTACATCTGTAAATTTGCATATAGCAACGCTTATATAATACTTTAGAAACGTTGATAAAAAGCAAAAAAACAAATTAAAAAGAAAATGCTATTGTTTTACAATGCATAATATAATAGTCGATTATAAAAGTAAGCATCTACGCCCTATGGACTTGGTTTTCAGATAAGCCATCGAAGGGAAAAAATCTTTATATTTTACTTTCTACAATCTTTAATATTTCTTGCTCTAGCATTTCTGCTTTACTTAAAAGCGCCTTACCTTTTGAAATAATATCTTGAACAAAGGCTTTATCTTCAATGTCAGCAGCATTAATTTTCACATTCAAAAAGGCACCATGAACACCAGCCCTCGCAGATATAGCACCTACACCAGCATCAGTTACTGAGTTTGGATTCCCATTTTTTGCCATTGCTTTTGCAACCTCCATACTATTGAAACAAAGTTCCATTGTTTTAAAAGGTGCTTCCGTTGCATATATTGTTGCATCTTGTATTGCTTTGGCTCTAATTTGTTTTTCTTCATCTGTTTTCTTTGGCAAACTGAATGCATTCATAATTTTATTAAAGGCATTCGTGTCTTCATCAACCATCTTTAATAATTCAACCTGATAGCTTTTGGCCTTTTCAGCCCAATCTGAAAATTCTTCCCATCTGTCATCCCATCCTCGTTTATGTGCAGATAAGTTTGCTACCATACCTCCCAATGATGCACCTAGTGCGCCTAAATAAGCTGCAATTGAACCGCCACCTGGCGCAGGAGATTCTGAAGCTGTTTCATCAGCAAATTCCACAAGACTCATATCAACTAACATAGCTTGGCCTTTTGATACTTCTTTTGCTAATATATATTCAATAATCTTTTTCTCTGACTCAAAAGGATACAATTCATCAAGCCCTAGTGACTTTACTGCAATTTTAATTAATTCCTTATCAGAAACTCCTGTTGAACGTTCTTGCTTTCTTAAAAAATAACGACCAGCTTCTAGCATCGACTCCAAAGGAACTACTCCTACCAGTTCGGAACCACTTACACGTAAACCTCTTGCTTGTGCTCTTTCGCAAGTAACATCAAAAGCTTTGTGTAAAGAGGTTATTGAAATATCTGTAAGGTTCATTGATATTTGTGCAATACCAAACTCCTCAATAAACCATCCTATTGCTTTTACCGATTTCAATAAGCCTGGCTCCATTACTGGTTTACCTTTAGCATCTTTAACAATTTTACCTGTAATGGGGTTCCCTTCTCTCTTTGAACGACCACGCTCACGAATATCGAAAGCAACTGAATTTGCACGACGAGTTGAAGTTGTATTCAGATTTACATTATAAGCAATTAAGAAATTCCTAGCTCCAACAGCAGTAACTCCGGTAGCGGCAACCCTATCACTATATTCTTGTGGTCCAAAATCTGGCTTCCAATCTGTATTAGTAAATTTATCTTTTAAACCTTCATATTCGCCACTTCTACAATTAGCTAGATTCTTTCTTTTAGCTTCGCGTGCAGCTGATTCATAACAATACACAGGAATTGCTAATTCATTACCTATTCTTTCAGCTAGCTTGTGTGCATAAACTACTGTTTCCTCCATTGTAATGTTTGAAACAGGCACTAATGGACAAACATCAGTAGCACCAAAACGTGGATGTGCGCCAGTATGCTTACTCATGTCAATAAGCTCACTTGCTTTTTTTATTGCTCTAAAAGCCGCTTCGCAAACTTCACCTGGAGTACCTACTATGGTAACTACAGTACGATTAGTGGCCTTGCCCGGATCAACATCAATTACTTTAACACCTTCAACGGCATCAATTTCTGCTGTAATCTGATTGATGATATCCATATTGTTCCCTTCGCTAAAATTAGGAACGCATTCAATTAATTTTTCCATTTTTCTATTTGTATTATATGTAGTATAATGTAGTAAATATTTAGATGCTAAGAAATTAATCGCCCATTAATCATTACTGCTTCAATCAAATTACTTGTATAGGCATAAGGTAAATATTCATATCCTGTAATCTCAGTTGTAATTATTAGATTCGCTTTTTTTCCTTTACATATCGAACCATGTGTATCCTGAATACCCATAGCGTATGCAGAATTCAGAGTAGTAGCATTAATTACCTCTTCGGGTGTCATTTTATAGTTTATGCAGCCTAGTGACATTACAAACTTCATATTACCCGATGGCGATGAACCTGGATTATAATCGGAAGCTAAAGCAATAGGCAAGCCTGCATTCATCATATGGCGAACTGGTGATTCCTTCATGTTTAAAAAGAAAGCGGCACCGGGCAATACAGTTGGCATTGTTTCTGAGCTAAGTAAGCTTTTAATTTCCTTATCCCCAATAAATTCTAAATGATCTACAGATAATGCGTTATACTTAACACCAACCTGTACTCCACCAGAATAATCTAATTCATTTGCATGAATTTTGCCTCGCAATCCATATTTCACTCCTGCATTAAGAATCCGATCAGTATCTTCTACAGTAAAAAAGCCATTATCACAAAACACATCTATATAATCGGCAAGATTTTCTGATGCTACTTGAGGTATCATCTCACTAATAACTTTATCTACATATTCAGTTTGCCTACCTTTAAAATCTACAGGAACAGCATGTGCACCTAGGAATGTTGCTTTAATTTCAATTGGAACAAGTTCTTTTAGCTTTTTAATAACTCTAAGCATCTTCAGTTCTGTTTCCACGCTTAATCCATACCCACTTTTAATTTCAACGGCTCCGGTTCCAAAACCAATTATCTCATTTAGCCTAAGTAGTGCACTTTCTACTAATTCGTCTTCGCTAGCCTCTTCCATTCGCTTAGCCGAGTTTAAAATACCTCCACCACGAGCGGCAATTTCTTCATATGATAAGCCGTTAATTTTATCAACATATTCAATTTCACGGCTCCCAGCATAAACTAAATGAGTATGCGAATCGCAAAATGTTGGCATCACAATTCTACCATTCAAATCCATTTCAATTACAGAATCATCAATTACAGGAACATCCTTCATTTCTCCAAAATCAATAATTTTGTCACCTTCAACTATTAAGTAAGCATTGTCGATAAATGGTAAAACAGCCATATCTTTACCTGCAACCCATTTTCTGGATAATTCTTCTACTTGAATAAGTTTTTTAATATTTATTAGTATTGTTTTCATTTTTTTTAAATTCAACCTTTTGTTCGATTTAATATACTAAGGGTTCACTCAAAAATAACTTCTGATTTTGACAAACATCTTTTGCACATATATAAAATTAAAAATGCTCACAGCAACTCTGCTATGGTTGCGTTTTTTATCTTTACCTATGCACAAAATCTTACTTCTAAATTCTAGAACTTATTTGTACGTTAACCCTAAATTCTTATTGATAGAATATTTTTAACTATATATATTGCTCAGTAAGTTAGAGTGTTCGAAATTATAAAATAATGCACTTTATTTTATATTAATTACTGTATTCTACAACACTATTTATGCAAACTTGTTGCATTCTACTATGTATTATTAAATACGGAAGTCGCAGTGCGACTTTTTTGTAAATTAGCATTTTGTATCGCTTTACAATTAGCTAAATTAGTAAAATTGCGCCGCCACTAACTATCTTAGTTGCTAAATGTTGTGTGTTTTGCTTTCGGATATATGATGTGTAGTCATTTTTTTATTTCATTTAAAGCTTAATAAATTTCTATCTTTACTTCATTAGTTCACTAATACCTAAAAGTTAGATTAAAATAATATATGCTATTATGATAAAAAAAATACTTATTTCAATTTTCATTAGTCTGTTACTTACAAGCATTAACACACGAGCACAAGACACAACAAAAAACGATAATATTAAAACGGATTGGAATTTTGGTTTATTACCTGTAATAACTTACAATACTGACTTGGGATTACAATATGGTCTTTTAACAAACATTTATCATTATGGCAAAGGTGATATTTACCCGTCATACTACCACTCAATTTATGCCGAAGTTTCACGTTATACAAAAGGGAGTGGAATTTACCGTTTGTTTTACGATTCAAAATACTTGATAAAAAATATTAGAACAACTTTTGATTTAAGTTACTTGCCTGACCAAGCATTAGATTTTTATGGGTTTAATGGGGCACAATCTGTTTTTAACGATGTGTGGCAAGATGATAGTCATTCTGATTATAAAAGCAGAATGTACTATAAACACAAAAGAAATATAGCAAGAGGAAAATTCGATTTTCAAGGCTCTACTAAAGTAAACAACCTAAATTGGGCAACTGGGCTAATACTTCAAAATATAGAAGTGGCTACTGTAGATGTTGATAAACTAAATAAAGGAAAGGATGACAAAGACACTCTACCACATGTAAACACATTATATGATGATTATATAGATTGGGGCGTAATTAAAGACAAAGAATCAGATGGGGGTTTTTTCACTTCATTAAAGGCAGGTATAGTCTATGATAGTAGAGATAATGAACCGAATCCACAGAAAGGGCTATGGTCGGAAATTGTTGTAGCACAAACTTTCAATACTGATTTTACTTTTACAAAACTAGCCATTACGCATCGTCAATATTTCAAAATTATAGATAACAAATTAACTTTTGCATACCGTGTGGGTTATCAGGGGGTTATTGCTGGTGACATTCCGTTTTACGCCTTACCTACTATGGTTTATTCTTACCTGCCATCATCGAACAGTGATGGTTTAGGTGGTTCTAAAACGGTACGAGGAGTTGTTAGGAACAGAATTGTAGGAAAAGGAATTATATTTGGAAATTTAGAATTAAGATGGAAATTCACTGAATTTAGGTTTATGAAACAAAATATATATTTGGCTCTAAAACCTTTTATGGATTTTGGTCAAGTTGTTCAAGAAAAAGAAGTGGATAAAACGGGGATACCAACCACAATTAATCAATCTCAATATTTTAATTCAGGTGGAGATAAAATACATATAAGTTATGGTGCTGGATTCCATGTAGCCATGAATCAAAACTTTATTATTTCTGCCGATTACGGAGTACCTATGGCCACGCAAGATGGAGATAAAGGTTTTTACATTGGCATGAACTTTTTGTTTTAAAACCAAAATTAAACTATTAACTATCGCTCTTGGCTAGAACACTTGGCAGCTTTTAGTATGAAAGTAGTGATGTAATTTCAACAGTAATACTAACAATGCTTTGAGATTGCTTCGTTTCTCTCAATTACGCAAAGACATGGAGATATCAAGATTCAAGCTATATGAAAAGGAATTATTATAGAACTTTTCAACCCTTTGTATTAGAATCTTGTGAAAATGTCTTATAAACTGTTTCACCCACCATTATGCTAACGCGCCAACTTTTTAAATGTGTATCAAG
>JAUXEM010000058.1 GCA_030620515.1 Salinivirgaceae bacterium | reverse complement strand
GTAAACGAAGTATTTAGAATGTTTAATGTTGGTTTTGACAAGCAAATTAAATCTTTAGCAGTTTTTGGTGGTGTTTCAATAAACCCACAAATGAAAGCTTTATTGGGTGTGAATATTTTAGTTGCAACACCGGGCAGACTTTTGGAATTAGTTGAAAAGAACGCTGTTCAGCTTTCCAATATTTATACATTGGTATTAGACGAAGCTGATAAAATGCTCAATTTAGGATTTAAAGATGAGCTTAATCAAATAGTAAAGTTATTGCCTGAAAAACGCCAAAATATACTATTATCGGCAACCTTAAATAACGATGTAAAAAGTATTAATAAATCACTTCTCCATAATCCAAAAATTATAAATGTAGAAGCTAAGGTTGAAAGTACAGAGTTAATAAACCAGATAGCTTACTTCGTTTCTGAAGATAGAAAAGGACCATTATTACGCTACTTAATAAAAACTCAAGAGTTAAAACAAGTTTTGGTTTTTGTATCGTCAATTAAACGAGCCGATAATGTTGCAAATAAACTACGTAATAATGGAATACAAGCATGGCCTATTCATAGCAAAAAAACACAAGGAGCTAGAACCGACCTTTTAACAAAATTTAAACATGGCAAACTTCAAGTATTAGTTGCTACCGATTTAATTTCGCGAGGTATTGATATTGAGCTTTTACCTTGTGTAATTAACTACGAATTACCACGCTCGCCAAAAGATTATATTCACCGTATTGGTAGAACCGGACGTGCTGAATCTGCTGGAACAGCAATTTCATTAATCACTCCTGACGAAGAACACCACTTTAAAATAATTCAAAAAAAAGTTGGTAAAGTGGTGAATTTTAAATCAACCGATGATTTTGAATTAAAAGGCTATTAAATTTACAAGTTATAATTTAAGCTGCCAATAAATTGGTGTTTTTCAAATTGCAGTTAATGTGCGAATTAAAGCCGATAGAATAATTTATTTTAATTTTTAATATATTGTTTATAGAAGCTAATGCGATAGCAAATTGCTCAATTTGGCTTATATATAAGTCAAATTACTATATTTGCGCCCTAATAATTTAAAAAAAACACAAATGATTTCAATAGACGGATTAGGAGTAGAGTTTGGAGGCACAAGCCTTTTTAAAGATATTTCATTTGTAGTAAACGATACCGACCGTATTGCCCTAATGGGTAAAAATGGTGCAGGCAAAAGTACTTTGTTGAAAATAGTAGCAGGAGCTCAAAAACCAAACAAGGGAAAAGTATCGGCTCCAAAAGATGCTATAGTTGCTTATTTGCCTCAGCACTTAATGGAAGAAAACAATAGAACTGTTTTTGATGAAGCATCTCAAGCTTTTTCCGAAGCTCTTTATATGCAGAGCGAGTTAGACGAATTAAATAAACAACTTACCATACGTACCGATTATGATTCGTCAGAATATTATGAGATTATTGAAAAAGTATCTGCTTTAAGCGAAAGACTATACAGTCAAGGCGACATAAACTTCGATGCCGAGGTTGAGAAAATTCTTATCGGATTAGGTTTTCAGAGAAGCGACTTTCAACGACAAACAACTGAATTTAGCGGTGGATGGCGAATGCGTATTGAGTTAGCCAAAATTCTTTTACAAAACCCCGATTTAATATTACTAGATGAGCCTACCAACCATCTAGATATAGAATCGGTTCAATGGCTTGAAGAATTTTTAGTGAATAGTGCTAAAGCTGTTATTGTAATTTCGCACGACCGTGCTTTTGTAGATAATATTACCAATCGTACAATTGAAGTTACAATGGGGCGTATTTACGATTATAAAGTAAATTATTCGCAATATTTAGTATTGCGTGATGAGCGTCGTGTACATCAACAGAAAGCTTTCGAAGAACAGAGGAAAATGATTGCCAGCACCCAACAATTTATCGACCGTTTTAAAGGAACTTATTCAAAAACACTCCAAGTTCAATCAAGAGTAAAGATGCTTGAGAAGCTTGATATACTTGAGGTTGACGAAGTGGATTCGTCACGCTTGCGCTTACGTTTTCCACCATCGAAACGTTCAGGCACCTATCCGGTAATTGCCGAAAGTGTTACAAAAAAATATGACGACCACTTAGTGTTTGAGAACGCCTCTTTTAGCATACAGCGTGGCGAAAAAGTGTCATTTGTTGGAAAGAATGGCGAGGGTAAGTCAACCATGGTAAAAGCCATTATGGGTGAAATTGATTATGATGGAAATTTAACTCTTGGGCATAATACCCAAGTTGCTTATTTTGCTCAAAATGAAGCCTCGTTACTAGATGAAACGTTAACTGTATTTCAGACTATTGACGATGTTGCCAAAGGCGAAATTAGGACTAAGATAAAAGATATTTTAGGTGCATTTATGTTTGGTGCAGATGATTGGGATAAAAAAGTAAAAGTGCTATCGGGCGGGGAGCGTACTCGTTTAGCAATGATAAAACTACTATTGGAACCTGTGAACTTTCTTATTCTCGATGAGCCAACCAACCATTTGGATATGCGCACTAAAGATATTTTGAAACAAGCACTTAAAGATTTTGATGGAACACTAATTCTAGTATCTCACGATCGTGATTTCTTAGATGGTTTGGTAAGTAAAATTTATGAATTCGGAAACAAACGCGTAAAAGAGCATTTGGAAGGTATTGGCGAGTTTCTAGAACGTAAAAAGATGGAGCATCTTAATGAACTTGAGAAAAAATAGTACCAAATATTAATGGCTTATTGTACATTACTCATTTTCTAAAATCTTTTTTAGGGCATTCATTGAATGTACTGGGCTATAGCTTATGGCAGTATTAATAAGCCAGTCGGGAAAAGTATCACTTATTTTTAAGGAAATAAAGTATTCAGCTTTTGATAGTTCTTCACTTATTGGTATTACAATCCATTTTGCTTTCATGTAATCAATACGGGTAATATCTTCAATAGTGGGTAATAGTCCATCATAGTTATTTGATGTAATGGTATGTACACCAGATATTGAATCTTGAAAAAACTTCAAATGTAATACCACATCTTTTCCTTTTATGGGCCAAGGTATATCAGCAACGTAATAAAAAAATAATTCCGTATTACTAATTTGTTTAACCAGTTTAGTGCTACGGCATGTATGGCTCCATTCAGGCATTTTTTCAACATCTTTAATTGCTGAAATTAAGTTTTCTGCCGATGTTTTGAAAGTAGTTATTAGTTTTAGTTCTCTAATTTCAGTATTGGGTATTTTACGTATGTAAATAGTAATACTATCGGTTGTTTTTAATAACTCCCATGGCTCACTATACTCTTGTGCCAACGAGCTAAATAGTATTATATTAAATGCAATTATTGTAAATAGCTTAATCATTTTTGAAAAATGTCTTAAATATTTCAAGTAGTTAAATTATACTACAAATTTAGTTAATAATTACAGTCTAAATAAACTTTAGTAGAATTAGAACTAGAGTTTTTTCAATTTTATATTCAATCATTCTCTCATTCAGCTATTATCTCATTGTTTAATTCGAACTTAAATGTGCATATTTGTTCTAATCCAACACTGGAATATTAAATTAGATATAGATGAAAACCTTTTGGTTAGTTTTAGTTTCGTTAATATGGGGCTCTACCTTTTTTATTATTAAAGATACTGTAGGTACAGTTAATGAATATTTTATAGTTTTTGTTCGGGGAATACTTGCTTTTATAGTTATGTTTATTTATCAATTATTCCATAATAATAAAAAGCTATTAGATAGAAAAGGAATAATATATGGCTCAATACTTGGAGTTTTATTGGCTGTTGCCTATGCTTCGCAAACTATAGGTTTAAAATACACAAGTACTGGGCATAGTGCTTTTATAACAAGTTCTGCAGTTATTGCTGTACCCTTTATTTTGTTTGCCTTTTATAAAGTTAAATTGTTTAAAATTGATGTAATATCGGTAGCAATTGTATTTGCGGGATTGTTTTTATTAACCTACGATTTTGAATCAGATATTAATATTGGAAATTTAATTACAGTAATAACAGCAATTTCGTGTGCTTTTCATATTGTACTAGCAGGGCAATTTGTAAAAAAAGCCGATGTAAATACAATTGTAACATATCAGTTTTTAGTTACTGCCCTAGTAAGTTTTGCAGCATGGCTACTTACAGGTGAAACAACTTTGGAAATTAGTATGAAAGCTGGTTTATCGCTATTATATCTTGGAATATTTGGCACACTATTTTGTTATTTTATTTCGGTGTGGGTTCAAAAATATGTGTCCTCCCTAAAAGTAGCTATTGTATTTTCGTTGGAGCCGGTTTTTGCTGCTGTTATTGGTTTTTTTATTCTGCATGAGGTTTTAAGTGTGAAGGAATTAATGGGAGCAGTACTGATTCTTTTAGGAGTTGTTGTTCATAGTATATTAAAAAATCGTATAGATAAAGCTCTGAAAGCCAAGCTCTAATATTGTTAGATAGTCTCTATTCTAGTAATATTACTTTCTGGTTTATTCAAAAATATGAAAAACGATAAGCGCATAAATTACAAACCTTAAGTAACGAAATAACGACCACAATAAATATTTTTTAAAACTGTATTTAATTAGCCCTGAAGCCAAACTTACCATAGAGTGAGGGATTGGAGATATTGCACCTAAAACAACAAAAACACCACCCCATTTTCGCAAGTTTGTAATGTGTTTGGCTACTTTAGTTTCAATGTAATTTTTAATTGATGGCACTAAAAACAAACGATTACCTATAAAAAAAGAGATAACTCCGCCAAGGTATGACAATGTGGCTAGTATAAATAAAAATAACCATGGAGTACTAGATTTAGCCGCCCATGCAATAAATAATTCTGGAGGAATTGTTCCTAAAAAAGTTTCAGATACAAGGAATACTATGAATAATACTTGAGGAGAATAAGTAGCTACTAAATCATTAAGTAAGGCATTGAAATCTAAGAGGAATATTTCCAAACCCAATAGAATTAACACAAAAATTAGAATTACGCTGCCACCTTTAAAGGCTGTATCTTTAAGGAAACTATAAAATTTAGTGATTTTGTAGTACCGATTTAGTAGTACTAATCGTTTTGTAGTATAATTATTATTTAAAAAATTCTCAATCATTATTTACTTAATTTTAGAGAGGATTATTCGTTTCAAAATCAGTGCCAAGAGTAATTCTTCAAATAATAAAATATATGCTGTATAAGCGTTATTAATTATAATAATTAAAATTGTTAATGTCAGTTGGGAATTTATTTATCCCTAAGTGATTAAGTAATATTAACAGGTAAAGTCAATGGTAATAAAGTAGATATAAAAATATCTCCGAAGTGGGTTCAACCCTTGCTTCGCATAATTTACTTATTAGTAAGAACCCAAAGCTCTACTTCTTCAGTAGAACGCCAGTGTTGATCTCGTTTCGTTTTATCAGAAGCAGCTTTAACTGTCTTTTTTAAATGTTTATTCAATTGAAATCTACCACCTTCGGCTAATTCCTTCTCTATAGGATGGTCTTTTGTTACATTAGTTATTTGAGCTAAATTTGAGAATAAGATTACAAGTTTCCCATCAGGTAACAGCCTTTTTTTTGCTTCTTCAAAAAAATCAGGGAATAGTTTTTCATTGTAATAAATAGCTTCGTCATTTTTATCCAAATTATGAGATTCAGGTAACCAAGGTGGATTAAAAACAATCAATTCGGTCTGTTTTTCCCATTTGCCAAAAAGATGTCCAAAATCTAATTCTATCTTTCTAGATAACTTTGTATCTCCCATAAACTCTGTTAGTCCAACAATTGCATTGGGATTTGTATCTGTACCAAAAACTTTCTGAAAACCAAACTTTACAATTTGAAAAGAAAGTATTCCACTTCCAATTCCAACATCTATTGCAGTTTTTTTTGGCCCTTCATAGCGTTTCAACCAATTATCTAAAAGTATCAAATGATCAAAACGTGTAGGAAAATAAGTGCCGTAATATGGATGTACTTTATTTCGCAACACAGGAATGGAAATCCCATTTTGGTACCACTGCCATGAACTATTTAGTCCTTGAACTTGAGGAAAGGATAATAAGAAATTGCTAGTTTCTGGATATAGCTTTTCTAACCAACCAATAGAAGGCGATTTTTTTACTGCCAATTTATGATCTGCAATTTCAATTAAAATAAGATTTGACAGCTTACGATATTCTGCCCGATACTCGCGTTGCTCCTGAAAAGACTTGTTAGGGAATTTTCTTTTAAGATGCATCTGCAACTCCTTAAGAAGTAGCATTCCATTACTGTAAAATGTTGTTATTAATACAGGGTTGCCAGTTTCTAATAATTTGATAGTAAGCTTAATATCTGAAGTGCGATTAAACAATTCTAATTGTTTTTCAGATACAATAGGTTCTGGTTTGTTTACATTTATATCTGTAATCATCGTTTGGGTTTGTTTAAAATTAATAAATCTTGTAAAGTGATTTTTTTTATACCGCATCTGCTTGCAGCGAGGTCGCTCATGTTCCTATAACATCCATTTTTTTTAAAACCTCAGTAATTCGCTAAAGTTGTGCGTGTGGTAATTATTATCAACAGATAAATAATACTAGGGCAAAGGTACTTTTTAAAAACCATTATTTGGATAAAACATTAAAATCAAAAATAAATTTTTGAGCTATTTATCTATCATTAGCTTGGGTCATTTGGCTGGGTTATTTAGCAGGGTCATTCGGCTTCCAGCCGAATAATTATTTTCTCTCAATTCATTCGACTGGGTCATTCGGCTTCTAGCCGAATATTTTCAATGCTTTATATATTTTAGAATAAAGAAAAAACGAGGCAAGATGCCTCGTGACACACCGAATACTCTCAATTTATTCGACTGGGTCATTCGGCTTCTATCCGAATATTTTCAATGTATTTTGCATTTAGATGGAAGAAATAAACAAGGCAATATACCTCGTGACCCTTGTTTGTAATTAATAATTTAATGAGACCAATTGAGTTCCCTTCCAATCCAGATGGTTTTTAACAAAACCAGCAACTACCGGATTGCTAATAGTATAATTAACAGCATTCATAAAATGTTTTTCATTGCGTATAGTTGTTTCAAAATTTTCTTTATGCCATAAAGTACCATTGCGCTCAAGGTGTTTATTAATTTGGTTTCCTGTAAAGCTTTTTATTGAGTGTAAAATATCTTGTAAATACACAGGATTTCCTTGTTCATCGTTTTCGTTCATACTTACCACCCAATGAACATGATTTGGCATAATACAATAAGCATGATTATTTAACCTTTTTCCTTCCCAATAGTTTAGTGCATTAATAATAATTTGAGTAAGAGGTAGCTTTGCTAAATTGGTTTTTATTTCTTTTTGCATAGCTAATAAATCATCAAATGCTTTTATATATTTTTTACGAGTAGAATAATAATTTTTTAGAGTTTCATTAAGCTGTTTTTCTGACCTTACCGTCTTTTTAAGCTCCTTAATTTGATTGTGTAAGGTATCCAATTTTAAAGAGTATTCTTTAAATGCGTGTTTAGGTACAGCCTCTTTTAAGCACCATGTTATCATGTAACATTGTCCTGGCTTTTGAAAATGAGGTAGGTTATTTCGATAATGTTCTTTCTTTTGCATCACACTAAAATACAAAAATAAATTCTTGTGTCATATAATAGGCTTATTTAGCTGTCATTCGACTGGGTCATTCGGCTTCTAGCCGAATATTTTCAATTCCTTTAGAATCTAGAAGAAGGAAAAAAACGAGGCAAGATGCCTCGTGACCCACCGAATAATTTCAATTCATTCGACTGGGTCATTTGGCTTCTAGCCGAATATTTTCAATACTTTATATAATTTAGAAGAAAGAAAAAAACGAGGCAAGATGCCTCGTGACCCACCGAATAATTATTCATTATATATCCAGCTTAAAAAAAAGAAGCTCAAAGTGAGTTCAATCTTTGATTCATATAATTCTTGTTCATTTATCTTAATTCGTTTATCTTCGAAGCCTTTTAAAATTGAACTATGGAAACTATAAAAAGAACATTAAGAGATAATCCTGCACTTAGGTGGTTAGTATTGATATTAGGTGGTATTGTTATATTTGCAAATTACTATTTGTACGATGCTTTATCTCCAATAAAATCAATTCTTGAAAAAGATTTAGGATTTAGTAATAGCGATTATGGATTTTTTGTTTCCTTCTATTCTTTCCCCAATACCTTTCTTGCAATGGCTGTTATTGGAGGAGTTGTTCTCGATAAGCTTGGTATAAGAAAAACAGGAATATTGTTTGTTTCGTTCATGGCTTTTGGTGGTTTAATTACTGCCTATGGTTGTAGCGAAATGTATAGAAATGGCGGTTTATTTTTCGAGTCATTTAGTTCATTCTTGCCAAAGTATTCTGCAGAATTAAAAATGATGAGTGTTGGTCGTTTCTTTTATGGATTAGGAGCTGAAACAAGTATTGTTGTAATTAGTAAAATACTTGTAAAATGGTTTAAAGGTAAGAATTTGGCTTTGGCATTTGGGCTTAAAATAGGCTTCGGACGATTAGGAACTATGGCAGCCTTAAACCTTTCGCCATTATTGGCAGATAATGAAATTAAAGTTGGATTCGCTGTTTGGTTTGCAGCTATACTTATAGGAATAGCTCTATTAGTATTTTTTGTTTATAGTTTAATGGATTTAACACTTGACAAACAACTTGAACAAGCTGAGGAATTATCAAAACCAGACAAATTTGAATTTAAAGATATTCTAAATCTTTTAACAAATCGTACATTTATATTTATAGCCTTACTATGTGTAACATTTTATTCTGCTGTATTTCCATTTTTAGCTTTTGCTCCCGATTTTATTCATAATAAGTTCGGAATGTCATTGCAACAAAGCGGATTTATAACATCGCTTTTACCACTCAGTACAGCACTTATTACTCCATTTTTTGGAGGATATATCGATAAAAAAGGAAAGAGTGCCACTGTTATGATATTTGGTGCTGTTATTTTATTGTTCGTTCATTTAACATTCTCTCTAACGTCGTTCTCTCCGTATATACCAATGGTATTATTGGGTATCGCATTTAGTTTGGTTCCAGCATCTATGTGGCCTACTCTTGTAAGATTGGTTCCCGAATCGAAAATAGGAACAGCATATGGGCTAATGTATTCTATACAGAATCTTGGATTATGGGTATTCCCGATTCTTGCAGGTAAAATTCTTGATAAAACAAATCCAGGAGTATCTGAAGCATTAGAGTTAGGACAAGATGCTACCTATGATTACACACAAACAATATTAATGTTTGCAGCCTTGGGTGTGCTTGGACTAGTCTTTGCTCTTTTATTAAAACGAGAAGATAAAAATAAAGGACTTGGAATTGATTTGCCCTTGAATAAGCAATAAAGTGATATATCTATATGAATAAGACAAATAGTGTATTTATAGCTACAAGTATAGACGGGTACATATCGGATAAAAATGATGAACTAGACTGGCTTCATTATATTCCAAATCCTGACAGTATTGACATGGGCTATGGTAAATTTACAAACCGTATTGACGCCATAGTTATGGGTAGAACTACCTTTGAAACCGTTTGTGGTTTCGATATTGCTTGGCCTTATAAAAAACCATTATTTGTATTAAGTAATACTTTACTTGAATTGCCTGAAAGTTATAAGACTAAAGCGGAGTTAGTTAAAGGCTCACTAACTGAAATTTTAGAGCAAATTCATAAAAAGGGATATCATCGGCTTTATATTGATGGAGGTACAACTATTCAAAGTTTTTTAAATGAAGATTTAATTGATGAACTAGTAATAACAACAATTCCTATATTATTAGGCGGTGGAAGTCGCTTGTTTGCTGAACTTACACACGAACTAAAATTTGAGCATGTTGAATCTAAAGAATTCTTAAACGATATTGTTCAGAGCCACTATAAAAGAATAAGATAAAATTTTATAAAGAGTATTATTACTTATTTCTTTCTATTCAAAATATAGTCTAACTGAATGCCATAAATAAAATTACGCAAGTTGTAATATTCATGTATAGATAATAGCTCAATTATGATTAACGGATGATATTCGATATTGATTATAAACCACTAAACATCAACTAATTAAAATTCAATCTCGGTGCATAATGAAAAAATCAGATGTTTTTTTAATTCCAAAACCACCATTTAATTGGCTGTATGCCTTTGTGGTATTGGAGTATTGCTATATCAATCACAAATCATAATAGAGCCTAGATAATTAGGAATAGGAGCAACGAAAGCCAATAATATATATTTTTTCGGCTTAGTGGAAATTTAAAGGCACCAATCCATAAAAGATCATGATTTTTAAAGTTCTGCACATTGGTATTTACATTACGGTCAGCAAATTAGTTTACCATTAGTTTCAATTAAAATATCTTTCCTAATCATAATCCTGTTTCAATTTAACTTCCAATTCCCATAAAAATTTATCATCGCCCCCAATATGAATTCCGTTAGGGATAAAAAAATGCTCCCAATAAATTCTCGTGCTTGTGTAAAAGATGGTAATCCTACCATAACTAATAGGATAGAAAAAAGGCAATGATCTTTTAGGGATCTGAACATTAATTATATAGCGGATAACTACTTGGTAAAATTATTCGCAATATTTAAAAACTATTAGAAATATAATAGCATTATTCAGAAATTATGAGGATTTTGCAACTATAAAAAAACAAATTGGAAACCTCATGAATACTTAATCTAAAATTATAGTTTTGAATAATATACTACTTATTACTCCGCCCTTTACACAATTAAATACTCCTTATCCGGCAACTGCCTATTTAAAAGGTTTTCTTAATACTAAAGAAATAAGTTCTTATCAAATAGATTTAGGTATTGAGGTTGTTTTAGAGCTTTTTACTAAAGAAAGTTTGGATAAACTATTCAATATTGCTTTTCAGAATAGCAAGATTGAATCTGATAATTCACAACGAATATTTTCTTTAAAAGCAGAATATTTAAAAACTATTGAGTCAGTAATATCTTTTTTGCAAGGGAGTAATCAAACGTTGGCTCGTTTAATATGTACCGGTGACTTTCTTCCACAAGCATCCCGCTTTAATCAAACCAATAATCTAGATTGGGCTTTTGGTACAATGGGAATGCAAGATAAGGCAAAGCATTTGGCTACTTTGTATCTCGAAGATTTATCAGATTTTATAACTGAATGCATAGATACTAATTTTGGCTTTAGTCGCTATGCAGAAAGGTTGGGGCTAAGTGCAAATTCATTCGATGAGTTATATAAACATTTAAAAAATAATCCAACTTATATAGATAATATAAGCTTGAATATTCTTGATAAACAGTTACAAGAATTACAACCAAAAATTGTAGCATTTTCAATTCCTTTCCCAGGAAATTTGTATAGTGCTTTTAGGTGTGGGCTGTTTATTAAGCAGAATTATCCAGATATTAAAATTGTAACGGGCGGAGGCTTTCCAACTACCGAATTAAGATCTGTAAGCGATGTTCGTATTTTTGAATTTGTAGATTATATTATACTGGATGATGGCGAATTACCTCTTGAATTAATACTTAGTGGTAATGATAAACTAAAGAGAACTTTTATTAAGGAGAATAACAAAGTTGTATATTATAATAATTCGGAATTAATAGACTATAAGCAGAGTGAATTGGGTGTGCCTGATTATTCCAATTTATTGCTCAATAAATACATTTCGGTAATTGAAATAGTTAACCCAATGCATAGTTTATGGAGCGATGGTAGGTGGAATAAGCTTACAATGGCTCATGGTTGTTATTGGGCTAAGTGCACTTTTTGTGATGGTTCATTAGATTATATAAAAAACTATAAACCAAATACTGCTATCCTTTTAGTAGATAGAATGGAGCAAATAATTGCTCAAACAGGCGAAACGGGTTTCCATTTTGTGGACGAAGCTGCCCCTCCGAGTTTAATGCGTGACTTAGCTCTTGAAATTATTAAAAGAAATATAGTCGTTACTTGGTGGACAAATATTAGATTCGAAAAAAGCTTTACACTCGATTTATGTTTAATATTAAAGGAGTCAGGTTGTATTGCTATTTCAGGTGGCTTAGAAGTTGCATCTGATCGCTTATTAAAACTAATAAATAAGGGAGTAACTGTACAACAAGTAGCAAATGTTACAAATAACTTAAGTCAGGCGGGTATAATGGTTCATGCCTATTTAATGTATGGTTTTCCATCTCAAAATATTCAAGAAACTATAGATAGTTTAGAAATGGTTAGGCAGATGTTTGAACTTGGTCTTATACAGTCGGGCTTTTGGCACCAATTTGCACTTACCGCACACAGTCCAATTGGATTAAACTCAGAACAATTTGATATAATCCCAAATTATAATGAAATTACTTTTGCCAATAATGACGTACAGTTTAGCGATAAAAACGGTATTGACCATAGCAAGTTTAGCTACGGATTAAAGAAATCATTATTCAATTTTATGCACGGAATTGGTTTTGATTTTCCTTTACAAGATTGGTTCGATTTTAAAACTCCTAGAACAAAAGTAGCACCTAGCTTTATTAAAAATAGTATCGAAACTGAAAATGATTTTTCTACAAAACCTAAAGCTAAAATCATTTGGCTTGGAGGAAAACCAATAGTAAATACAAAAACAAAGTCTAAAAAAGGAAATAGTTGGCAAGTACTTCAGCTTACAGTTCACTTTAAAGTAGATAAAGTGCAAATATCTGTAGATGTAGATAAAGGTAAGTGGTTAGTGAAAATATTAACCCAGCTAGCCACAGGAGAGAAAACCTTTTTTACATATGAAGAACTAAAAGCTGATTTTGAAATGCAATTCATCGATTTTGAATTGTTTTGGTATTCAAAGCCCATGAATAAATTAAAGAAACTGGGGTTGTTAGTTTTGTAGCTTAAAATATAACGGTAAATATACCGATAAAGTAAATCTATCGGTATATTTACCGATAAACAACCAAATTATGAATATTGCATCTATTTGTACTCTTTTGAGTTTTGGTATTACCGTAATTATTAGAGAAGTATAATATATGAATACGAATGTTCTCAATAGTAACTTAAATAATAGATTTTAATTTAACTGTTTATAAATGAAAAAGCTACTTCTTATTATCTCTGCATTAATAGTTATAGGAATACTTGCATCCTTATTTTTTCTTCGTAGCTCATCGGGTTACAGATCAATTTATTTTGTTCCTAAAGATGCTATTGTTATAATTGAAGCAAAAGACCCTGTTAAAACTTGGGATAAAATTGTACATAGTAAAGCATGGAATCACTTTAGTGGAAATGCGTTTTTTTCTGAGTTAAATAATGATATAAGCTCTTATGATTCTCTGGTAAATTCAAACAAATTTTTGTTAAAGCTAATGGGAAAGAAATCGGTTACTTTGTCGCAGCATTCTATTGGCAATGGCAAATACGAGTATATCTATATAGTTGATATAGGGAGAATTGGAAAATCTAAGAGTCTTGATAAATTGGTTAATTCAGTTTTAGGAAAAGGCTATGAAGTTACTAGTAGAGCTTATAAAGATTCGGAAATTATTGAACTTTTCGACATTGAAGAGAGTACCAATTATTTTATGTCTTTTACAAAAGGTAAACTAATATTTAGTTTTGAACCTAAATTGGTTGAAAAAGCCATTGATGCGTGTGAACATAAGCATATTGGACGAGATATGAAGTTTCTTGATGTTCAATCGCGTATCGGAAATAAAGGAATTTTCAGTGTGTATTTTTCTTATAAAAATATTAAGCCTATAATTTCTTCGCTGTCGCCAGAGTCTATAAAAACATACCAACATAATTCACGTTACTTCTGTTACACAGGTTTGCTTTTTGATATTGATGAAGAAGGTTTAATATCAATGGAAGGTTATACTAGTATGAACGACAGTTCGCCTGATGAATATCTTGGTATGTTAACAACTGAAAATATTGACGTTTACTCAGCTAATGTTATTCCATTAAGAATAGCGTCTATGGCTAAGCTAAACATGAACAATGCACAAAGTTTCTTTGAGAAAACAATGAAAAGCATGGACCAAAATGATTATGATGAGTACATGTTGAATGTTGCCAGTTTAGAAAAGAAATTAAAAATTAAGTTAGATGAAAATCTATTTAGTTGGATGGATAAAGAAATTGTGATGCTACAAACACAACCCTCTAATTTAGGTAGAGATAATGAATTTGCTGTAATTTTTCATGCAACAGATTCAGCTAAAGCAGCTGAAAATTTAAATTTTATTTGGAGACAGATTAAGAAAAATACACCAGTTAAAATTAAGTCGGTAAACTATAAAGGATACCCAATTGATTATGTTGCTTTCCCAGGAATAGCACAGGCCTTATTTGGCAAAACACTTGATAAAATTGAAAAGCCTTACTTTACCATAATTGAAAATAATGTTGTAATTAGCAACCATCCGCAAACAATTAAAAATATTATTGACGATTATTTAAAAGAGGAATCGTTAAAAACATCGCTTGATTATTATAATTTTATTAAGCATTTTTCTAATAAATCGAGTGCCTTTATATATTTTGAACCACCCGTACTATTTCAAAATTTGAAAGGCTTTGTTGATGCAAAAACATGGCAAAAGGTAAAACAGAATAAAAAGTACATAACATGTTTTAGTCAAGGGGGTTTTCAAATTAATAAAATTGATAATATACTACATTTTGTTTTAAAAGCTCAATATAAACCTGAGACTGTTGAATGGAAGAAACAACGATACAATTCTTCTGAAATATTTTCAATGTTTTCTTATTCTGAGTCAAACAACAATATACAGGATGAACGTATTGTTGCTGATACCCTACCTATAATTATAATACAGAATCTAGATGCGAAAAAGCAAGAGGAATTTTATGAAAATGGAAACGTGAAGTTAGAAGTAGAATTGAAAAATGGATTAAAGCATGGAACCATTAAACAGTATCATGAAAATGGGGAGTTGTACTTAAAAGGAGAGTATGATAATGATGAGCCAATCAGCAAATGGAAATATTATAATGAAGAGGGTAAGCTTATTAAAAAGGATAATTATTAGAATTAAGAGGGAGAAAGAATTAGTAGAAAGTAAGACGAAGTTTTACTTCTATTTTATTCAGTGAAACTCAAATTTCAGAAACGGAGTGAGCTGAAATTAGTTAGTTAAACTAATCCCGATAGCGAAGCGTATCGGCATTTTATGGTATAACCTGCCTGCTGTAGGCAGGTACCCCGATGCTCTGCATTGGAATCTTGGGTTCAGGGTTCTACCCTGAGGTACATACCTTTGATTGGGTAATTACTTTTAAGTATTATGCTTAATAACCTACGAAGTTATAAGTTAACTTGTTGCCGTCTGAAGGACTTGAAAATGCTAAATTAAAACAATAACATTTAAGGCAATTTTTTGGTGTTTTTTATAGTCAATGGTTCAGTGTATTTTTTTATATACCTGATAAATAGCTAATTGTAATAATTTGTACAGTGTGACTATTTGCCTTATTATCAAGCCTTTGCGACTTAGTTGCTTGCGATAAGCAAAGACCTGTCTGCCACAGGTTTACCTTCAGGCAGGTTTAACGAAGTATTATATAGTGATTAATATATTAATTATTACTGATGTTTGAGGTAGGTATTAATACCTACAAATAGTCTAAATGCAAAGTAAGTTGCCTAATTATTCACAACTATAAACCGGTATAGTTGTTGAAAATAAAAGATAATTATGATGAAGCAAATAATTAAAGAACAAAGAAGTTTCTTCAATACTGGAGCAACAAAATCAATTAGCTATAGAATTGAAAAACTTAATAAGCTTGAAACTATTCTTAAGCAGAATCAAGATAATTTGAATAATGCTATCTTTTCAGATTTTAGCAAATCGTATTTCGATAGCTATACTAGTGAAATGGCTTTATTGTTTCATGATATAAAAGAGGCAAAACGAAAGCTTAAAAAATGGTCGGCTACTAAAAGGGTACGAACTAACCTTATAAATTTCCCCGCTAAAAGTTACATTGTTCCTGAGCCTTTGGGTGTAGCATTCGTTATTGGTGCATGGAATTATCCAATTCAATTAGCATTAGCACCTGCAATAGCAGCAATTGCTGCTGGCAATACTGTAGTGTTAAAACCAAGCGAATTACCTATTAATACTAGCAATGTTATTGCTAAAATGATAAATGAAAATTTTAATCCTAATTTTTTCAAAGTAATTGAAGGTGGTGTGAAAGAAACTACAGAATTGCTGGAACAAAAATTTGATAAAATATTTTTTACTGGTAGTGTTCCTGTTGGGAAAATTGTTTATCAAGCAGCAGCTAAAAACCTAACACCTGTTACTCTTGAGCTAGGAGGGAAGAGCCCTGCCTTTTTTACCAGAAATTGCAACTTAAAAACCTCGGTAAAGCGTATGGTGTGGGCAAAATTTTTGAATGCAGGGCAAACATGTGTTGCTCCTGATTATGTATTTGTTCATAAAGACATTAAGGACGAATTTTTGAATAGCTTAAAGCAAGAAATTGAGAATGCAAAATTGTCCATAGAGAATCATAACTATGTGCAAATAATAAATGAGAAAAACATGCAGCGCCTAGTTAACTTGATTGATAAAAAGAAGGTGTTTTTTGGAGGTAACTATAATATTGAGCAAAGGTATATGGAACCAACCATAGTGACCAATATTACATTCGATGATATAGTAATGCAAGACGAAATTTTTGGACCAATTTTACCAGTTATTGAGTATGAAAACATTGATGAGGCAATAGCAGAAGTAAAAGCCAACCCAAAACCACTTTCGTGCTATGTATTTACTAAAGACAAGCAAATAAAAAATAAAATACTAAATGAAATTTCGTTTGGCGGAGGCGGTGTTAACGATGCCTTAATGCATATAGCCAATAGTAAGCTGCCTTTTGGTGGTGTAGGCGATAGTGGAATAGGTTCATATCATGGTGAATATGGCTTTAAAACTTTTTCGCATTTTAAAAGTGTGCTTGATAAACCAACCTGGATAGAGCCAAATTTAAAATACTATCCTTTATCACTAAAAAAACTGAAAATAATAAAGCTAATAATGGGTCAATGAAATTGATAAACATTTTTTTACACATAATTGAAAGTCTACAAGTATGTAAACTCTTGTAGGCTTTTGTTTTAAGGGTATACGGAAAGTTATGCTATCTTTTTACCAAGTATAAATGCCTTACTTAACCATTTTTTGCGTTTTTCAGGAGTTGAAGTTTTTACGATTCTGAAATTTGTAGTTTTAACCGTGTTTACTCCACAAAAGTCTAATACACAACGTTTAATGGAATTATGACCAGGGCTTTTAAGAAATAGCTTGTAGACAAATCCAGGCGAATCCATGGTTACTATTATATGCGCTGTTTTTCCTTTCAAAAGTTTTGCCCATTTAATGGAGTTTTCATATTGTTCAAAGGCAAAACCAGGTAAAAATATCCGGTCAATAAATCCTTTTAACAACGCAGGGTAGGTTCCCCACCAGTTTGGATAAACAAAAACCATATGGTCCGCTTCTTTTATTTTATCCCAAGTTGCTAATAAATCGGGTTCTAGCTCGGTTCGTTTTTGGTAACCATTTTCAAGTATCGGATTAAAGTCGAGTTCCGATAAATGAACAAGATTGAAGTTTACTCCTTTTTCTTCTAACCCAGATGCATAGCTATTGGCTAATGCTGTGCAAAAGCTATCCTTACTTGGGTGCCCATTTATAACTATTACTTTCTTCATTTTGCTGACATTAAATTTGTAACAATAGTATTTACTATTAAGGAAGCTAACTAGACATTTTCGATAGAGATAGGGTATTTGTCGGTAAAACGGTCTATAAAATATGTAATGATAGGAATATCATGTATAATCTTATATCCGTAATACCTGCCCCGTTTTTTTCGGGGTAGCAGTGCGATTATGTTGAAAATGTTAGTTTTATTAAGTTTTAGCATCTTTTAAATAAGTGGAGTTGCGCCGCGACTATTGCTTAGCTTATAGAATGTTACATATTTTGCTTGCGGATATGAGGTATAAATAAAATTTACATAACTTGCTATAAACTTTTATACCAAATGATATGTACAAGCCAACATTATTAATTATACTGGTACTGCTATTGAATTCAGTTTTAGCACAACCCTTTGGTGAAGCTGCTAATAATTACCAAATAACAAAATTAGTTTACAAAAACAGTAGTGGCGAAAAAGGAGCCACATACTTTATGTATAATTCTAATAACGATTTATACAAGGGGTGTTGGGAACTTGATAACAAGAAGCGTAGTTCTGTAAATAGTTATGTGCATGATGAGAAAGGAAATTTAGTAACAGCTTTTCGTGAGTTTTCCGATAGTTTAACATCGTTCGAATTGTTTGAGTACGATTCTTTCGATAGAAAAATATCTGAAAGCTTTTTTAGGACGGATAGTTTGAGTGGTAGTGCCACGTATGAATATAGTAATGGTAAATTACAACTAGCGATTCTTAATAATTACAAAGGTTGGCTAAATGGCAAACTTGAGTTTATCTATAACGAAAAAAATAAAAAGAGTAGTACAATAATATCGAATCAAGGTAAGCCAATGGGGAACATTAGTTATGAATATGATAATACTGGCAATCTAATAAGGGAACATTGGGATTTTGGTGGAAAATGGAGTCAAACTTTTACCTACAGCTATGAAAGAATAGACAATGTTAAAAACTATTTTTCAAATCCATTTCTTACAAATACGAGTACTCGAAGGTTGGTAAAAGAGGACTATACTTTTAATGGAAATATAGGAGGACCATCATTTTATAAATACAATGAACTTGGATTGTTAGCGCAGAAAACCTTTGTTAGGTCGGATAGCTTAAGCACACTCACTAACTATACTTATGATAATTATAGAAGATTAGTTTTATCAACCAGAAAATATTCAGATACAAAAGTTGCTAAATTTACTTATAGCTACGATGGAAATGATAACTTATTACTTCGGAATTTCTACATGAACGATACGCTAATAGGAGTAGAGTCCTATTTATATAATAGTGATGGATTACTACAAAAAGCACACTATCGCAATTTTGATAAATGGATTACAGGAGACATTGCTTTTCATTTAGATGAAAGGAATATTCTTAGAACTGCTGATTTTAAAGGTGAACATGGATTTGACGCCAAAATTACTTTTACTTATAATTCAGACAAGCTACTAACTGAAATGATATGGGAATTTTCATTCGGAAAGTATATGAAATACAATTTTTATTATGAGTAATTAATATTGTAGCTGCATAAAATAGTTGTAATCTTTTTTTTAATGTTGAAAACATCGATGACTATAAACCATTGTAGGTTTAAATTTAATTATATCCCAACTAATGGCTATTTCTTAGGATATTTATAAACACTTTCTTTGTTGTAGTTGTTAGTTTACTAATTATAATTTTTAGGTATGTGATACCTGCCTCAAAGTATTTTGTTATTTCATAACAATTATTGGTACTCTAAATACTCTAAACTAGGTTTAACTTCAGTCACTTATTTTATATGAGTCATTTTACAAAAGACGATAAATTGGCAAAACTAATTCATGCCAATCATTTTTTATTACCGGTAGTAAACCGATTTGGAATTAGACTTGGTTTTAACGATAAAACAGTTGGGACTGTTTGTAATGAAAAGGAAATTAATGTAAATTTCTTTCTTACTATCGTAAACACATACTCTAATAAAGATTATTTTCCTGAATCAGAACTGTTGTCTTTTTCTCCAATGTTAATAGTTGATTATTTACGTAAAACCCATCAATATTATTTTGAATATTTGTTTCCTGAAGTTGAACGCCGGCTAAACAGAGTAATGGATGGTTGTAAAGATAGTTGTGAGGATTTACAACTAATTAAAGGCTTTTATGGAAAGTATAAAGAAGAATTAAGTAAACATATTGATGAAGAAGAAGAAACTGTTTTTCCTTATGTAAAAGCTATTGTTTATGCCTATGAAAAGAGCTTAAAGTTAGACAATAAGTTTTTGAGTTATAGCATGAAAAGCTTTGAACAAGAACATACCAATGTTGACCAAAAAATTTACGACTTAAAAAATATTGTAATTAAATACCTGAAACCAGGATATAATGATAATGACTGCAATGCTTTTCTGTTTGCTATTTTTCAGTTTGAAAAGGATTTGCTTGATCATGCTCGAATTGAAGATAAAATACTAGTTGCTAAAGTTAAAGAACTAGAAAAAATAGTGAAACATGGATAAAAGAATTATTGTTATACATAACTCTG
>JAUXEM010000193.1 GCA_030620515.1 Salinivirgaceae bacterium | reverse complement strand
TGATGCTGAAAGAATTGCCTTAGTTGGACATTGGGAATTTCATTTATCCGAAAAAAAAGTAGTTGCCTCGCAAAGTGCCAAACTAATTTATGGCATTAACCCTCAAAAAGAGAACCTTACTATCGATAAAGTGAAGACAATTACAATGCCGGAGTATATACCTAATATGGATAAAGCTTTGGTAGATTTAATTACCAATGGGAAAACTTATAATCAGACTTTTAAAATTCAGAGAGCCAATGATGGCGAAATAAGAGACATACACTCCATGGCTGAATTTAGGAAAGAAAAAAATATGGTTTTTGGGGTTATTCATGATATTACAAAAATTAAAAAAACTGAAAATGAGCTAAACAATAAAAACTTGGAACTTGAAAGTGTTTTTCGCGTTGCACCTACCGGAATTGGCATTGTAAATAATAGGGTTTTAACAGAAGTTAATCCCTTAGTATGTATAATGACTGGTTATACAAAAAAAGAATTGATTGGTAAAAACGCAAGAATATTATATTTATCAAAAGAAGAATTTGAAAGAGTAGGGAAAGAAAAATATGAACAAATTGCTAAAAAAGGAACTGGTACAATTGAAACCCAGTGGAAAAAAAAGGATGGTGGAAGTATTAACATATTATTAGGATCAACACCCATTAATATAAATGATCTTTCAAAAGGAGTAATCTTTACAGCTCTTGATATTAGCGAACAAAAAGAAAACGAGATAATTCTTAAAAACAAAAACGAAGAATTGCAGGCTACTGAAGAAGAACTACGAGAAAGACATGAAGAGCTGCAAGCTGCTGAAGAAGAACTTATGGCTAGTAATGATGCACTTAAAGAAAATATTACACAATTAGAAGAAAGTGAAACTCGCTTTAAAGCCCTGCATAATGCCTCTTTTGGTGGTATTGCTATTCATGATAAAGGTTTAATTCTGGAATGTAACAAAGGCTTATCTGAAATGACAGGCTTTAAACTTGATGAATTAATAGGAATGAATGGCTTATTGCTAATTTCAGAAAGTACTCGTGATTTGGTTGTTGAAAAAATAGCATCAGAATACGAGAAGCCATACGAGGCAATTGGTGTACGAAAGAACGGTGAGGAATACCCAATGCGTTTAGAAGCTCGTGAAATTCCTTATAAAGGCAAGCGGGTTCGAGTAGTTGAGTTTAGAGATATTACAGAAAGGAAAAAAAGTCAGCAACTGATAGCAGAGAATGAAATAAGGTATCGAAGTTTACAAGAAAATATGCAAAGTGGTGTAGTGGTGTACAAACCAATTAATAATGGGAAAGATTTTGAGATTATAGGTTTCAATAAAGCCGCTGAAAAAATAAGCCAAATAAAAGCCACAGATGCATTAGGTACAACAATAAAGAATTTATTACCAGAAATAGAGAATAGTAATGTATTTAAATGCCTACTAGATGTTTATGAAAAGGGGAAGTCAATTAAGATGAAACCTGAAAGCATAAACCAAAAAGGAAAAAAAAGATATACAGAAAATCAATTTTACAAATTACCAAATGGTGAAATTGTAGTAATATTTGAGGATGTTACAGAAAGAATAAAAGCTGAAGCTGAAATGCTTTCAGAAAGAAATCGTTCCATCAGTATTTTGCACGGTACAAATGCAGGTACTTGGGAATGGGATATTGAAATAAATAAGTTTGTATTTAATGAAAGATTTGCTGAGATTATTGGTTATAGGATAGATGAAATAGACCCAGATTTTTCTTCATGGGAAAAAAGTATTCACCCAAATGATATTGAAATTGCTAACAGTTTGTTGGAAAACCACTTTTCAGGAAATAGTGATTTTTTTGAAGCAGAGTTTCGTCAAAAGCATAAAAAAGGACATTGGGTATGGGTAGCTTCAAGGGGGAAAGTAACAAAATGGTCGAAAGCTGGCAAACCATTATTTATGAGTGGAACGCACTTAGATATTACTAAACGCAAAAAAGCTGAGTTAGATTTAATAAGCAATGAAAGTCAATTACAGCTTATTTTTGATAATTCGCCAGCAATAATGATGTTGCTAAATGAAGATGCTAAAATTCTAAAAGTAAATAAAACAGGTATTGTTTTCACCGGGCGTAACCCCAATGAGATTTTACACAAAGGACCTGGCGATATTTTTTCTTGTGTAACAGCACGTCAAACGAATCTTGGCTGTGGGCATGGAAAAGCTTGTAAAACTTGCAAAGTTAGAGGAACGATTCTGGAAACAATAAGTACAGGAAAATCGCTAAATAAGGTTGAGGCCGAGCTTTCAATTATTAATAGCGAAGTGAGTAAAACACTCACGGTGTTGATTTCAACGGCTGTAGCTACAACAGGTTCGGAACTAACTTATTTAGTAACTATTGATGATATTACTGAGCGTAAAAAAGCTGAACAAACAATTATTGAAAGTGAAAAGCGCTTTAGAACTATTATTGAGTCGGCTAACGATGCTATTTTTATAGCAGAAACGGAGTCAGGTATTATTATAGAAACTAATAAAAAAGCGGAAGAATTATTACATAAAACTCGGAATGAAATTATTGGAATGCACCAAACTAAATTACATCCCGAAAAGGATTTGGAGTTTGTGAAAGATAGCTTTAATACAGATGGTAACAATATAAGTACTGAAATAGTTAGAGAGGTGAATTTATTGCATGCTACAGGTAAAGTAATTCCTACCGAGCTAAGTCCAGCATTGTTTAAATTAGACGATGGTAAAGAGTACTTAGTTGGTTTTTTTAGAGATATAAGACAAAGGAAACAAGCAGAGAAAGCTTTGGAAGACAGTTATACGAAATACAAAACTTTAGCCGATTATACTTACGATTGGGAATATTGGAAATCGCCAAAAGGCGATTATATATACAACTCCCCCTCGTGCAAAAGAATTACAGGATATACTGAAAGCGATTTTAATAAGGACAAAAACCTATTTAATAGAATAATTTGCAAGGAGGATAAAAAATATTGGAAAGCCCATTTGAAGGATACAAAGAGTATTGTAAAACTACATCATACCATAGAGTTAAGAATTAAAACCAAAACAGGAAAGATAAAGTGGATAAGTCATGTTTGTCAACCTGTGTTTGATACAAATAAAAAGTTTATAGGCAATAGGGGGACAAATAGAGATATTACACAAAGAAAACAATCGGAGCTGGCATTAATTGATAGCGAAACTCGTTTTAAACAATTGGCTGACTTTACGCAAGAAGGAATAGTAATTCATAAAAATGGGATTATTCTAGATGTGAATCAATCTCTTATGAAAATTAGCGGATATAATCAAAAGGAGCTTATTGGGAAAAATTTTTTGGATTTGTTTATTCAAGATAAAGACAGAAAATTGGTGCTTGAAAAAATGAAAAATGAAAAAGTTTCTCCATATGAATTGAATGCAAAATTGAAAAATGGTAGAGTTATTAGTGTAGAGGTTTCTATTCAATCTATGATGCAGAATAATGAAATAATAAGAGTTGTTTCAATTCGTGATATAACCGAGCAAAAACAAATTCAACAGAAAATACTAAATACAATTATTCAAACCGAAGAGAATGAGCGAAGGCGTATTGCTCAGGAATTACACGATGGAATAGGACCTGTTCTTTCAACAGTTAAGTTATATACCCAAACCTATATAAATACAAATAACGAAGAGTTTAAACAGAAAATTGAAGCTCAACTAATTGATGGTATTGACGATGCCCTACTTCAGGTGTCAACCATATCTAATAACCTAAGCCCACATGTGTTAAAGGACTTTGGAATAAAAATTGCCATTCAGAAATTTATAGGCAGGGTACAGAAAGTTTCTAAAATTAATATTGAGTTTAATTATTTATACGATGAAGAAATTAAAGACGAAATTGAAACTACTCTTTATAGGGTTGTAATAGAGTTAATTAACAATACCGTTAAACATGCAAAAGCAACGGAAATAATAATAACATTCGATAAGGTTAACGAATTTATTCAAATTGTTTATACTGATAATGGAAAGGGCTTTGATTTTGACCTAACTAAGAAAGAAAACACAGGAATGGGCCTATTTAATATTGTAAACCGAATAAAATCGTTTAATGGACAAGTGTATTTTGAACGAGGAATAGAACGAGGTATTGCTTATAATATATTAGTACCAGCACACATTGAATAAAGCACCAAGTAAAGTAAATTTAGTTGTAAGGGTTAAAGATAATTCTTATCTTAAAACATTGTTTAAAAAAAATAGTGCAAACCCATAGCAATGACAGATAAACTTAAAATTACTCTTGTTGATGACCATGAAATATTTCGTTTTGGAGTGAAACTAATTTTGTAGGAACGTTCCAATTGGGAAATAGTAATTGAAGCAGTTAATGGCAAAGATTTTTTGAATCAATTAAATATGTACCTGATATTATATTGCTAGATATTTCAATGCCTAGCGGACTTGTCCCAAGGATATTTACTTATATTTTAAACTTTATAACCGTGAGAGATGAATATTTTTTTAGTGGATGATAACGATGATTTTAGAAAAACATTAAAGTTTTTTTTGGAGGGCCATTTAAACCACAAGGTGGTTGGAGAGTCTGCTGATGGGCTAGCCTTTATTGAAAGTGGCTATATTGCGGCCGATATTATTCTAATGGATATTAATATGCCCAATATTAATGGGCTTGAGGCTACTAAAATAAGTACTTGGGAAAATCAGCAATGCAAAATAATTGCAGTTTCGCAGTATAAAGACAATATTGATTTACAACAATTAATTAGTGTAGGATTTAAAGGCTTTGTAAGTAAAACTAATCTTTTCGAAAACCTTGAGAATGCTTTGGTTGCTGTTAGTAGTGGAGGTTTTTTCTTTCCCGATGATGTGCAGTTATCAAAGTAATATGGCAGTTCAATTACAATTATGATAACAGATTGAAGATAATTAATCGCATAAAAAAATAAAGTTTCATTTATATCAAAAAACTAGATTGCAATATTATCCTCTTGGGAAATGGTCCAAGATCAGAGGGGGCTTTGTCTATAAAGGAGTTATGGAAATGTGGTAAGTGAGCTATTAGCAAAATGTTCACCATTTAATTCGCAGAATGTCTAAAATACCATCCTAAAAACCTTATTAGGGTATTATAATTTAAATATTAAATTCCCACTTGCCTTGGTGGGTAGGCTCTTCAATGGCATCTGCAAGTGTATCTAAAAATTCGTCGCGCATTATCTCCTCAGCACCAAGGCTTAGTAAATGCGGATTTGTTACTTGACAATCGATAAAAGCAAAATTCCACTTTTTACACATCTCAGCTAAATAATAGAAGGCTACTTTTGAAGCATCAGCACGTTTGTGAAACATGCTTTCCCCAAAGAATGCAGCACCAAGCGAAATGCCATATAAGCCCCCAACAAGTTTATTACCTTCCCAGGTTTCAATCGAATGAGCTAAGCCACGATTAAAAAGTTTGATATAAGCCTCTTTCATTTCTTCGGTAATCCATGTTCCATCTTGTGCCGTCCTTTTTGTCTTTGCGCAGTTTTCAACAACCTCCTCAAAAGCAAAGTCAACCCTAATATTAAAAGTCTTTCTGTTTATTTTTTGTTTTAAGCTTTTCGATAATTTAAACCTATCAGGATAAAGGACCAACCTTGGATCGGGCGACCACCAAAGAATAGGATCGTTGTCGCTATACCACGGGAAAATACCAGATGCATAGGCAGCTATCAGACGCTTTTCCGATAAATCGCCACCAATAGCCACTAAGCCATCAGCCTCAGCTTCACTGGCATGCGGAAATAGAGGTTCATTTGGTAATTGGTATATAGGCATCTTTTATTATCAAGTTAAAGGTTAAAACCCTCTTTAGTTTCTATTCATTTAAAAATGAATATCGATTAGTGAATTTTGAATTATGAAGTAGTTTAGCAAATAAAATTTTAGTTTAATATAGCTCTGTTGTAAACTATTGTGGGTAATGAATTTGCAAGCAGTTAATGCTAAAGCATTATGCATTTCATATATTAAAATATTGCTGTATAAAGTACATAAACCATTACAAAATGGAATAAATAGATTTAGAAAGTAATTTTCAAACCACAAAGACACAAAGGTAAAAGAAAAAATATAAGAGTTGAAACAATAATGTGAAGAAGTGGACAAATATTACCATGCAATTAAAAACTTAGTTTACTTAGTGTCTTAGTGGTGAAAATAAATATTATGTTGCCGATTTTACGCCATTTGGAGAAGTTCTAGATAATTGTCGCTTAATAGTGAACCCAGACCAGGCGGACTCTGATAGTGATGGTATTGGTGATGTCTGTGATAATTATAATGATGCTGACGGTGATGACGTGACTGATGGTGAAGACTACTGTCCAGGAACACCGTCTGGTGAAACGGTTGATGCAAATGGTTGTGCCATTATTCAGTTGTGTGTTTGTGACAACAACTGGAAAAATCATGGCGCATACCTTAAGTGTGTTGCTCATGCTGCCGAAGACTTCGTGGAAGCTAGCTTGCTTACTGATGTAGAGAAAGATGGAGTTGTCTCTGAAGCCGCTCAATCCACCTGTGGGCAGAAAACTAAGTAAAGGGGAGCAAAGCAAAGAGGTGATTGCTTAATATTTTGAACTAAAGGGCGATTTTCGGATCGCCCTTCGATCAAAGAGTCAGGGTTCAAAGCACTTCCAGTAGAGTGCTCTTTTAATTGAGCAGCTCAATTAAAAGTTTACCCTTCCATAGCAAGTCAATAAATCCCGTTTTGTCTCCTAGCTTCTTTACTGGCTCTTCAAAACTGGCAATTCTACGTCGATTGATACCAAACACATTAAAAAAAGCCACCCAAAAGGGCTTGGCTTCAGCATTTTCCCTTGTCTCACCTTGCCACTCTTTAACAAGGGCATGAGCTCGGTTTCTAATTTCCTTGCGGTTTAATGGCATAGTGATTTTTTACAAAGGTAGGTTGTATTGAAGTAAAAAAGACAGTACTTGTTATTGTAGTCTTTCAACTAAAATGGATAGGAGGATTTA